>DATAYF010000680.1:0-5910 GCA_036272735.1 Ktedonobacteraceae bacterium | reverse complement strand
GAGCGGTGCTCAGCTCTTCAATAGCTCCTTGAGAACCTTGCAGTTCCGCGAACACGACCGCATGAAAGGTGCCCAGATCAGTCTCGACCGTTTCCACGCATCGGCCATTTTTGGACGTAATGGGAGTTGTCACGGTCATTCCCTTGCTTGCGAGAAAGCTGAGAAGAGCCATCTCTGCCTCAATGGCTGCTCTCGACCGTTCGGTACTCTCGGCAAAGCGCAGAAAGTAGGGTTTCCCTCCTCTACGGAAAACGTACACGAAGTTTGTGCTCGATCTGAAGAACTGTGCCGACCCCTGGTCATGCTCCCAATGCTCCAGCATTCGTTCTGCAATTCGGCTCCGCCACTGGGTGTCCACGGTGCTATCAACCTTGAACATGGTGCTCAATTTCATCATACGCACTATCCTTCTTTTTTCTCTGATGATAGCACATTGACCATCCTAGACATCAAGATCCTCAAAAACAACACTCAGGCCATTGTTGACGTTCAAGCATTCCTCAACACACATTGATGCGACACATAAAGGGATGTTAATGGTTTTCGAAAACCATTAACATCCCTTTATGTGTCGCATCGGTTATTCCCCTACAGCATGGCGCGGGTTGAGCCACCATCGACCTGGATAGTGGTGCCGGTGATGTAGGAGGACTGTGTGGAGGACAGGAAGGCAACCAGGGCACCGAGTTCTTCCGGTTTGCCGACACGCCCCAGGGGGATACCTGCCGCTGCTTCAGCTAGCGCCTCCTCTTCACTCATACCCCGACTCAACTTTTCGTCCAAGTGGCTCGTCTGGCGCAGGCGGTCAGTTAACATGCGGCCTGGGCAGACGTTGTTGATGGTGATGTTGTCTGGCCCAAGCTCGATTGATAGTGTTTTCGCTAAACCGACCACACCCGCACGAATCGAGTTGGAGAGGAGCAAGCCTTCAATTGGCTGCTTTACCGAGGTACTGACGATGTTGATAATGCGTCCGCTCGTCTGCTTACGCATGTGCGGCAAGACCAGGCGAATCATGCGTACGGTACTGAGCAGATTGAGTTCAAAAGCGGCCTGCCACTGTGCATCGTCGAAGTGTGCAAAGGTGCCCGGAGGTGGTCCGCCAGCATTATTAACGAGTATATCAATGCGCCCGAACTCGCGTATTGCAGCATTCGTGATTTGCTCAAGGTCTTCGGGCTTGGTCACATCGGTAGGCACGGCGATAACGCTGCTGCCACTTGCTTGCTGAAGCTGGCGTGCGGTATCCTCCAATACCTGTGCATTGCGTGCGCCTATGACCAACTGTGCGCCCTCAGCCGCCAGGGCTGCCGCGCTCGCTCGCCCTAGCCCTTTGCTCGCTGCCAGTACAATAGCAACTTTGCCGTGTAATCCAAGGTCCATACAATATTTCTCCTTTTGCTCATAATTGGAGTTTAGATAACGCAACGTGCAAGTTATTCTTGCCAAAGAGAAGGTTCATAGAGTTTACTCTCCTCAAAATGAGTAATCTGATGAGGAGAGAAACCCATGAACCTGGACGACTTTATTATCACATGTTTCTGCCTGATTGACGAGATGATACCAATGGCAATCAAAGACCAACGGGTGCGAGCGCGAGGTCCTGTGCCTACGCTTTCCGATAGCGAAGTCATCACGATGGAAGTCGTAGGAAGCTATTTGGGATTGGCTCAGGATAGCGAGCTGGTCGCGTATTTCCAACGTCACTATGTGCACTTCTTTCCCGGGCTGCTTGGCCTGCATCGCACGACCTTTGTGCGCCAGGCAGCCAACGTGTAGGCCGTGAAAGAGCGGGTGTGGTGTTGGCTTCGTGATGAGCTGATCACCTACGATCCCACGGTCTCCATCATTGATAGTGTGCCCATTCCGATCTGTCGCTTTGCGCGGGCACCCTGCTGCGTGCGCATACGACGGCGAGGCCAGTTATGGCAAAGACCATGCAGATCGGCAGACGTTTTACGGCTTCCGCTTGCACGCACAAGTGAGTTGGCCTGGGGTGCTTACCCACCTGTTTTTGGCTCCGGCCAATGAATCCGATGGGGAAATCGCCCCGCTGGTGCTCGAAGGCACGACTGGCGTGGTCTTGGGAGATCGCAACTATTGGCTTCCCGACTTGCAAGCGTTTTTGCGGACAAAGGGGACCTCTCTGCAAGCGCCTTTCCGCAAAGCGCACTCGCCCAAAGCCGCTGCGTTCCAGAGCCGGGTTTTGGGGCGGGTTCGCTATCTCATCGACACGGTGTTTGGGCAACTGACGGATCGATGCACGATCAAGCGGGTCTGGGCACGCGATTTGTGGCATCTGCGCAATCGCTTGCTGCGGGTCATTTTGATGCTACCATCTGTTGCTTGTTCAATCAGCAAGATGAGACCCCTTTGCTTCAGTTTGATCGATTAGTGGCTTCGGAAAACTTGCACGTCGCGTTAGATAAGTTCTCAAGGACGGGCTTGTAAGCCATTTCGCACAATTTGGTATATGAATAGCTCATGCAGCCTCTAGCCTGGTTTCATAAGAGTTCTGCCTAAAACTCCAATAGGGTAGAGGAAGAAGCGTTATTTTAACAATATGGATAAGGGCACCTCCCGCCGTTCCATAAGGATGATCCTGAACGAATATAGTCTCATTATGATTCAGTTCGTAGTCGCCTGGTGCTAAGTCTGATGGGAGACGCAAAACGCGTTGATACGTCTTGCTCGTCCAGTTATCTGTCTTTACCGATAGTGCAAAAATGGTGTTGCCCGTGTACTGCTTTGTTTTTACCGCGCCAGGACCCTGCATCTCCGCTTTGAGTTGAATTGGGCTGGCTTGTGTTTGAGGTTCCGTTGTACTCGGGTTTTGATGTGCTTTCCAAACGACGATGATCTGATCTCCAGGATGAAAGGTATCAGTGGAGGGGCTGACAAAATAGTAACTGTACGTTGGCCGAGTGACCACGTTTGAATGTGCCGTGGAGCAGGCGGTACAAAGAAGTGAGAGCAGTATCACTCCTATGATGAGGTTGAAAAAGTTCATTGCGTTGTCTTGTTGTTTCTTCAAAAGAAAAGTTCTCCTTTTGGTGATAAACTCTTATCACCCTTTGGGACAAAGAGAAACTATTCAAGCAAGTGAATCAATAGCTCACTTTTTCTTCTCTTCTAAGAGGTGTCATATAAAGGAATAGTAATGGTTTGGCCAAACCATTACTATTCCTTTATATGACACCTCTTCTATACAAATTGGGCTGGTTATGCGCACTGCCAGAGAAATTTGCCAGACGTTCCATCTTCTGCAAGAAAAGCATACCCAACACCGGCATCCCCAAAATTTACATAGAAAGGGACACTCGTCGAATCAATTTGTAAGAGAAGTTGCCAGTTACCTTCTCCTGGAAACTCAGGACCTTGCAGGAAAGCAGGCGTTCCACCTATCTTATTTTCGATGGGAAACTCTTCCCAATCATCATCACTGTCGGAAGCCTGCTCGTCTTCAACCATCAGCTCTGGGTCTTCCCCATGAGATACCTCGACAGCAAATTCGCAATTCAGAGGAGCCCTTTCGTTTTTAGAGGGATCATCCACCATTTTGTAGAGAGCCGGGCCCGTCAACAATGGTTGAGTCGGCATATCGCAGGTTCCGGGTTGAATAACGACGGCGTTTTCCTCATCATCAGGTGCAAAAGTGTCAGCCATGCCATATTCATCGTCCGTAATGAACAGATACGCCATGCGCCCTGGGGTTTTGCCAAAAATATCTGAGTTCAAAGCTATCTGGCAAATGAACTGCATAGGCTCTTCTGTGGAGCGGCTAATAGGCCACTGAGGGCCAGTTAACCAGGTAGGCTGGCCGCCAAATTTCGTGACAGGCTGCGTGATCGGTTGTTGAACTTCGCGAAAGGTGAGTGAGTATTTGGATCGCATGGTTTTCTCCCGAGAAAGTTTTATAGACAGATTATATTCCTTGCTTCTATCCCGTTCTCCCTGAGTGCACCAAAAGAAGCAAAAGACAGATTACTCATACCAAATGGATTGAGTCAATACATAAAGGTTTATTAATGGTTTGGCCAAACCATTAATAAACCTTTATGTATTTTCGTAGTACATCGCAACAAAACATAACAATACATAGAAAAGCAGGCAAGGATGGAAGAAGTTTGCCGATGTTCTGGCTCTGCTCAAAAACTACCTGCTATGCAGACCCTGATAGACCGCATTCATCAGTGTGCCAGAGGCATCGTCTCCATCCAGGGACCAGGCCATAGCGCCGCCCAGGCCGAGGGTTCTGACATAGCCCATCTTGATTGCGATCGAAGCGGGATCATCGTAGCTCCAGAAGTTTGTTCCGTCATAGTACCAGGCCGTCATAGCCACCGGGTCCCAATAGCGGGTCATATTCAGCGTGACGAGCTGGTTATAGTTCGCCGTGCCGCCGCCCAGGCTTGCTGCCTGCATGTTCGGGCTGCTCTGGAAAAGTCCATGATTCACGTTGGGCACGTTGGTCCAGCCGTGACCATAGAGCGGGATACCCAGCACCAGCTTGTGCGAGGGAAAGCCAGCCCGCAGGTAATCCATGACTGCGTGATTGATACAATACGTGTTGGCCGGAGCCGGCGACGGATCGCGCGGGTCGCAGAAGAGCGGCGCGTTGAAGTCGGCGGGACCGGTGGCGCTCCAGGGACCGTGCATGTCGTAGGTCATCAGATTACCATAATCCAGGGACTTACCGACCTGGCCGAGCTGGATATTCTTATACTTATCCTGGCCAGAGGGCAGGGCCGCGCTGAGCAAATAGTGTTTTCCGGTCTGTTTGCCCAGGGTGGCGAGCTGGTTATGGAACTCGTGCAGCAGGCCGGTGAAGTTGGCCGTATCCTGTGGACCATAGGGGTTACCGTTGCCGGGATTGTCAGGATACTCCCAGTCGATGTCAAAGCCATCGAAGATGTTGGCAGCCGCGCCGGGGCCGCCGGAGGTGTCGCCGTCCACCTGCGGCAGATTGCCCCGGATGAACTCATCAATGCAGGATCGGGCAAAGGCCGCGCGGTTCTGGGGTTCCGCCGCCGCTGAGAAGTGGGTAGACCAGGACCAGCCGCCGATAGAGATCATGATTTTGAGATGGGGATACAGTTGTTTCAGTTCGCGCAACTGATTGAAGTTGCCCGCCAGGGCCTGGCCATAGCTATCGGCCTGACCGTTGACACTCTCGCTGGCGGAAAAGGGACGCTGGTAATCCGCCCAGGTATCACCAGAGGCGCATTGAAGGTTGGGGCTGATGTTGCTGAACGCATAATCCAGGATGGTCAGGCGTCCGGCCGTGCCACTGCTCACCAGATTTTTCTCAGTAAAACCGGAGTAGATACCCCATTGAGTAAAGTAAGCGATCACCTGCTGACCAGAATGGCCGGAGTGATTGGCCGTTGTGGCGTGCAAGGTATTCGTGCTGGCCGCTCCAGCATGCTGGCTGAAGAGGCCGAGAACGCTCAGCAGGCAGACCAGAGCCAGGATGGGTAGACGAGTGTAACGCTTCATTGCAGGTTCCCTCTCTGACGTACACAAAAATAAATTTGAGCAGAATAGTGTGTTTGTTGAAACAAACACATAAGACGATAGAGAGAAAGATTGAAGTCTACTACCCTGAGAATACCCGCAATTGGTAGAAATATCAAGACATCTAGACCATTAGACCAGGGCTTTCCAATTCTAATAAACCGAACAGCAACCGGTAAGCACAAGAGAGAGGGCCTGCTCGATATGAGCGTCGAAGTAGCGCATCTGCCGAGCGACATTGCAAACGCCCACTCGATCCAGCAAGCTCAAGACGGCGCTATTGAGTTGAGCAAGGAGACTGGGAACCGCTCCGGTGTGCGTTTGGCAGCTATCTTCCCCTAAACTTCCATCACGGCGATAATGTAATGCGCCGCAAGGTGATCAGATTTTGTG
>DATAYF010000679.1:0-11754 GCA_036272735.1 Ktedonobacteraceae bacterium | reverse complement strand
GCTTGGCCAGAGCCGGAGCGTGTCTGCCCGAAAGTTCAGGGGAACCACCACAAGAGCCAGCCTTCCAGCTTCGGTGTGGAGGACTGGAAGCGTGGAACGAACACCTGGAACCCCCGCCGCTTTAGCGCGGGGAGCTTCAGTACCGTGAACTATTAGCATGCTATCGTGCGTATCGTGCAACTATCAGAAACGAATGGCGTATATAAATATACAGTTTTTGGTAGCTTTGCAGAAAAGAGGCCTATTTTACTATGTTACCTGAACAAGTAGACTTTAACGAACACGCTCCGCCGACACCTGAACCCAAAATGATCCTCCAAACGAAGCAGCTGACCAAGCGCTTTGGGCAGCTTACCGCTGTCGATCAACTTGGCCTGGAAGTGCATCGGGGGGATGTTTTCGGCTTGCTCGGTCCCAATGGGTCAGGCAAAACCACGACGATTCGCATGGTGTTTGACCTGGTGAGACCCAACGCCGGGGAAATTCACCTCTTCGGACAGCCGCTCACCAGCGCGGCAGCCCGCCACACACTGCTGCGCCGCGCAAGCGCGATGATCGAACAGCCCACCTTTTACCCGTTTCTCTCCGGGCGCGATAACCTGCGCGGCATTGCCACCTTTGCCTGTATGCCTGACAATAAAGCAACCCGCCAGCGTATTGCAGAAGTGCTGGAGTTGGTCGGCCTGAGTGAGCGGGCCAAAGATGCCTATAAGAAATATTCCCTTGGCATGAAGCAACGTCTGGGTATCGCAGCGGCCCTCCTCAATCGTCCTGAACTCATCATTCTCGACGAACCAACCAACGGCCTCGACCCGGCTGGCGTGGTCGAAATTCGCCGTCTCGTCAAACAACTTGCGCAACAGGGTATTACGGTAATCATCTCCAGTCACCTGCTCTACGAAATTCAGCAAACATGTTCACGGGTCGCCATCATCAAACTTGGTCACCTGCTCTACCAGGGCGAGGTACAATCCCTTTTGGCAACCAATAAAAGCATTACCCTCAGTTTTCAACAGCCAGAGATGCTTCAGAGCGCCAACCAGATTGTGCAAGCAGCCTCAAAAGAGGATTCTCAACGCCCGTGGCTTCGCGGATGCAATATTGCACGGGCGGAAGGAAACCTCTGGATACCGCCGGGAGCCCAAATCCTGCGCGTGAACACTTCAATCGAGCATGCTATAGATATTAACCGCTTGCTTGCAGAACACGGAATCTACGCCACCGAAATACGCCAGCAACAATCAGACCTGGAACAGTTCTTCCTGGAAGTGACGGGTAATACCGCAGGTCTCTAATAGCGAGGATGAAAGAACATGCTACAACAACACTCTTTCGCAACCACAGATCAAACAACGCAACCAGCCTGGCTCACCGAAAGCTGGCGGCTGGCATCCTGGTATCTCTTCCTCGCCCGGCGCAGGCTCATGACGCTGATCATGCTGATTATTTTCGTCGTTGGCTATCTTCTCATTATCGGCATAACGGTCCTGATCTATACAGTGAGCACCAAAGTCGCAGCCGATGCAATAAGCTCCACGCTCACTTTTCCCGGCACCCTGACGATGATTACCGGCTATTTGGGATTACTTGGCCCTATTTTGCTTGCCATCTTGGCGGCGGGCCTCGTCGGCAGCGAATATGGTTATGGCATTCAGCGGCAACTGCTCTCGCGTGGCATGGGACGCGCGCAGGTCATGACTGCACAACTCGTGGCAATGGCAATTATCGCGCTGGTGATGGCCGCTTTCACGCTGCTTCTCGGCGCTCTCGTCGGCGTGATCCTTGGTCCCATCCTGGGCATATCAATTCATGCGCTCTCGGCTTCGGGCTGGCTCGGTCTCATCCTCTTCTGGCTCACCAACTCGCTACGCCTCTTCGTCTATATGCTGATCGCGGTTTTTTTGGCGACACTCGGACGCTCTATTGTCTCTGGCCTTGCCTTCACGCTCGGTATCATCTTGCTAGAGGGTGTGCTGACGACCGTGCTGAGCTTCGTTGCCTTTGACTTTCGTGGCAAGCAGTTAGGCGATATCATCAATCAGATAGCCAACTGGTTCCCCAGCAATAGCAGCACTACCATCAACAATGCCGCTTCACAAGTAATGCTATCATCTGGTCGGAGTATCGCCGCAGCGACACTCTGGCAAGCCATAGCCGCTGTAGCGATTTACTATGTCGTCCTGATCGCTGGCAGCTATCTCATCTACTGCTCACGCGACAGTGTTGAATAAATCGCCCCCTTTCTGCCAGCGGGCAAACACATCTACTTCCTGCACAGGGGTTACATAGAGGAGTACTGATGGTCTGCTATACCATCAGTACTCCTCTATGTAATGACCCCTTTCTCTTTTCTCCATAGGTTGTCAAAAGTCGAACGATACACTAATATAGAAGCATTCACAACTGTGAACTTACCTGAATGTTTCGTTTTTATCCTTCCCTGTATGCATATGAACGCTTATAGATAATATGAGCAGCCGAAGCCATACCCAGAACTCAACGAGGAGTGCTAAACATGCTGCATTTCATGCGTCGATCCCTCCTATTCCAACTATTGATTATTTACCTGCTTTTCGTTATTGTTGTATTGATTGGAGGCGAGGCAGCCAACGCTGTCGTTGAGATGCACCTACGCAGCGAGGTCCAGGCGTCAGATCAGGCACTGGCGCAAGAAATCGCGCTTGAAACCAACATCCAATTGCGCGACACCGAAAGCTCACTCATCGCACTAGGCCAACGGGTAGCACAGGCTGGTACACCCACCGCTATAACCAATATCCTCCATATCTATCAATCTACGCGCAGCGAGGTAGATCACGTCTACTGGCTTGATCCGCTAGGCGGCCTCAACGCCTCCTGGCCTCCTGGTGGGGTGGCAGTAGGCTCAGAGTTTTCCCCGCCTGATGTCGTCGCGCGCGCTCGTCTCGCAACCGACCCGGTTTTTGAGGTCGGTATCGCGGTCGAGTCAACCTTTAACGCGGGCGTCATCGTTGCTGATCCCGTACGCGATACACACGGCCAATTGATCGGCATCATCGCGACCAGCCTCTCACTTGTCGAATTGAGCGAACCATTAGGAGTGGTCGTTCAGGCACAACAGCGCCTGGGGCGACAACTCATGATCAGCATTATCGATAATCAGGGCGTACTCATCGGTACCCCCGAACACAATCACATTTTACAAACGGTCGTAGACAAATTGCCGGGAGCCGCTCAAGCATTACAGGGTCGAACCACCTCGCTCCTGGGCACAGGGAGTGACGGGCAGAGTTGGCTCTTCAGCGCGGTCCCCATCCCTGATGCCAATTGGGCCGTCATTGTACAAAGACCAGCAGGCGAGGCATTGGCGGTCATCACACAGTTTCATCTCTGGCTGCTTGCCGCGACCCTGCTCTTTGCCATTGGTGGCCTGCTCTTCTGGCTCATGCTGCTGAACCGCGTCATTCAACCTCTGCACACGCTGGCTATTCAACACCAGGCGCTACCCACTTCGGAGCAAGCAATTTCCGTCCATACCACCCTGCTTGCCGCACGCAGTGACGAGGTTGGTGGCCTGGCTCGTTCACTCGTACGTTTGGAACACGATGGTCTGGAAAAACTTGGCGAGTTGCGCACCCTACTCGAAACATCGACCGCTGTGGTTGAATCACTTGAACCGCGTGCTGTGGTTGGCAAAATCATTGGCGAAGTACGGCGACTGGTGGATGTGCAGGCAGCGGCCGTGCTCTTGCCAGACGAGCAAAGCGTACTCCATGTGCTGGTTAGCGATGGGCATAGCGACTACTACGACCACGCGCTTTCTTTATCTCCCGAAAATGTGAGTTCGTCGGCGGTACTGGCCCTACGCGATGGGAAGCCGGTTCAGAAACTGCTCAGTGCCCGCAAATCATTTCCAGCGATCTCTTACGACGAAGGCTTCCGTGCGGTGCTGGCAATTCCGATCATCAGCCGCCACGTGGGCAGCGTTGTACTATTGGTACATCGTACAGAGCCACACCCTTTCAACAAGAATGAGATCGACCTACTGCTCACCTTCGCCAACTACGCCACACTTGCCTGGGAACATGCCGTACTCTACGAACGCAGCGATGAACGACTACGCGAAGTGGCACAGGAGAACAAGCAACTCTACCAGCAAGCATCGGAAGAAAAGCAGAAACTCGCTGCAATTATGGGCAGTATGAGCGATGGACTCGTGCTGACAGGTATAGATGGCAAGGTACTATATGCTAATCAAGGAGCAAGTGCGCTTGTAGATCTGCCCAGCGAGCAACTAGAGCGCGGCTCCATAAGCAGGCTCTATACTGCGCTCCTGGCTGTAGCGGTAAACCCCGCAGATTGCGAACAGGCATTGACGCGGATAGCATCCGCCGAAACCACTGATCATTTTATCGAAATCATGCAAGACAATCAGCGTCGTGCCATTCATCTGCGACTGTTCGATGTGATTGATGAGTCGGAGCAAACTATTGGTCGTGGTCTGCTCCTACGCGACGTGACGCGTGAGCGTGAGCTTGATGAATTCAAAACCACGTTGCTCGCGGCAGTCGGCCACGAGTTGCGCACACCGTTGGCAGCGATTAAAGGCTACGCCTCGACACTGCTTCAGGAAGACGTTGTCTGGCCGCTTGACGACCAGCATTCTTTTCTGCAAACGATTAGTAGTGAGGCTGATCGTCTCGCACAACTTGTAAGCAATTTGCTTGACCTTTCGCGCCAGGAAGCGGGTCTGCTTCTTCTCAAGCAAGCACCGGTCAGCGTGCATGACCTGGCAACAAGGACCATTGCCCGCTTGCATCATCCTGATACTGCTCTCTCTGTGCAAATTCCCAACGACCTGCCCCTGGTGAACATTGATAGCGCACGCGTAGAAGTTGTGCTGCGCAATCTGATTGTTAACGCTCTGGTGTATGGTAATGGCGATGTGCATGTGACGGCGCAGAGACGAGATACTGTGGTCGTGGTCTCGGTGTCAGATAATGGACCTGGCATCGCTCCCGCAGAGCTAGCACACGTCTTTGAACGCTTCTACCGCGCACAGCATGGACACCAGCGGCGTTCTGGTGGCAGCGGCCTTGGGCTAGCCATCTGCAAAGCTTTTATTGAAGCCCATGGATGCGACATCTGGGCGGAGAGCGCAGAAGGACAGGGCACGACGATCTCGTTCTCACTACCACTATTCGATCCTGTGCTATTGGATACTTCGGTTATCCGGTAATGCAGTAGCAATGATGCTCTTGACACAGAAACGGAGGGATGCATGATGAAAGCGCAGCGTATTTTACTCGCCGAAGATGAAGCCGCCTTGCGCGATTTTGTAAGCCGCAATTTGCGTGCGCGTGGTTTCGAAGTAGCAGAAGCAAGCAACGGATTGGAAGCAATGGCACTGTGGGAGCGAGAAGATCCCCACTTGCTCATCCTGGATATTATGATGCCACGCATGGATGGCCTCGAAGTTTGTCAGCGTGTACGCAAGCAATCGGCCGTGCCCATCATCGTCTTGACCGCCCTGGATGCTGAAAGCGACAAAGTCGCCGCGCTCGACCTCGGAGCAGATGATTACTTGACCAAACCCTTTGGAGTGGAGGAACTGCTCGCACGTGTACGCGCCGTGCTACGCCGTACCCAACCGGAGGCCATACCAGCCACTGATGGCACGAAAAAATTTGCCGAGCTTGAAATCGACCTGGCTGGACATAGTGTGCACCTGCGTGGGGCACAGGTGCGACTGGCACCAACAGAATTCGCCCTCTTAGAGCAACTGGTCACCAACGCGGGTAAGGTGCTCACTCATCGCACGCTCCTACAAAGTATCTGGGGTCCTGAATACGGCGACGAGGCCGAGTACTTACGCGTCTATATCAACCGCTTGCGCCACAAATTAGAACCTGACCCCACTCATCCACGCTACTTATTTACCGAGCCGGGTATCGGCTACCGCTTTGCTCCTACTGAAACCGAGGCTGCACGCAGGCACTCCCTTTCAACACACGATAACCAGGCGTAACAAGATAACAAAAAATGAGGGACTGGCTTTGAAACCAGCCCCTCATCTCGCCTAACAGCAGAACCTTATTTGCCCGCTTTATTCACGAACTGATTGGTGTAGGTCGCACTCAGATCGATCTGTTTAGCCTGCTGTACGCTCTGGTTGGTCTCTTTCTCAGTGGCAAGCACCGACTCAGGGCCACCATTCGGCATCGATCCATCAGGACTGAACATTTGCAGTTGATTCTGCAAAGCCGACACATAGAGAGGTTTATTGCCCGCGTAGTAATCGGCTGGCATCTTCGCAGCAATCTCTGCCGCCGTATGCGTATGCATCCACTTCAAGGTCTTCGTGTAGGCATTCACTATCTTCTGTGTGGTCGCCGGGTGAGCGGCGACATAATCGTTGTTCATAAAGACGCAAATGAAGGGATAGGGGCCGCCCACGGCTTGTTGGGTCGTCTGCGGTGTGCGCAGATCAGCCAGCACTTTGCCAACTCCGGTCGATAAGAGACGCGAAGTTGTTGGCTCAGTGGTCATACCTGCATCGATTTTGCCCTGCTGCATCGCCGCGATAAATGTATCGCCAGCACCCACAGGCAAGAAGTGTACCTGGCTCTGGGAAACTCCTACTTTATGGAGCAACACTGTGGTCAGGGTTTGTGTGCCTGAACCCAGTTCGGTCACGCCCAGGTTCTTGCCTTTGAGGTCTGCAACCGAGTGAATCTGGTTCGCCTCTTTGGCGGAAACAATTTCAGTCTCACCAGGTGCGACATCCAACTGCACCACGCACTGCATTTTCTTCCCGGCTGCTTGCAGTTCGATGGTATGGTTGTACGACCCCGAACCCGCGTCAACCTGACCAGCCAGCACCGAATTTTCAGACGATTGCCCAGAAGCCTCGTCGATCAGCGTAACATCAAGACCCTCTTGCTTGAAATATCCTAGTTGTTGAGTGAGCTCATTTGGTAAATAAATTTGTTTGCTCATTCCACCAACCATGATCTTGAGCGGAATGTTTCCTCCGCCACTACCACTGGCAGCACCACCGCCGCATGCACTGAGAATAAGGACTGAGATAATGCTCGCCGCCAGGCAAAGCCTTCGACTCCACGATTTCATGTGCCTTCTCCTAATTTTGTCTTTCCCGGTCAACATCTATGACCAGGCGTTTCCATCATTGTCATAAGTGCCGTTACTTGTTTATAGCTACTTTGCTATCTCCTCCTTCTCGCATTAGAAGTCTAGAGCGTTGCATCGTTCACGGTATTAGGACGCCAACTAATCAGGCGGCGTTCCAATGTGGTAATCAGCGCTTCCGCGATCAGCGCGACGACCGCCAGGATGACCATCACCGCGAACACGCCATTAATATTGAATAAGCTCTGTGCATTCTGGATCAGCAGGCCCAGGCCCTGTGTCGCACCGACGTACTCGCCAACAACTGCACCTACCAGCGCAAAACTGAAACTGGTATGCAGGCTGGCAGTAATCCATATCAGCGCCGAAGGGATGGTGACCTGAGTGATAAGTTGTATCCGGCTTGCCCCCAAAATTCGTGCGTTCGCCATGAGGTTGCGGTCAGCCTCACGTACGCCCTGGAAGGCGTTAAAAAAGACGATGAAGAAGACCAGGACAACTGCAAGCGCGATCTTGGATTGTATGCCCAGACCAAGCCCAATGGCGAAAACAGAACCGAGCACCACACGCGGGATCGAGTTGGCCGCTTTAATGTAGGGACCCAGTATATCAGAAAGGAACTTGCTACTCCCCAGTATGACCCCAAAGATCACACCAAGCACCACACCAATCACGAACCCAATCACCGCCTCTTCTAATGTGGCAAGGATTTGCACCAACAATGGACCCTGTGCAGTCCCTTGCGTGACCCAGGTGATGATCTGCGCGACAATCCCCGAGGGTTCACCCCAAAAGAACGGATCAATAACCTTGGCACGGGACCCAAGTTCCCAGCCACCAAAGATCACGATGAACAGCGCAATCCGTAGGACGTAGACAAGTACGCGCCGCCGACGCCGACTAGATACGTGTGCTCGTTCTTCCTTGCTTTCAGGAGTCGTGACCGGCTCATTGACTTTTTTGCTGACTACGCTCATAACTAATGATTACCTCGCTGCGAAGATCTTCCCATATCTCGTGATACAAACTGATGAAACGTGGCTCAAAACGGATTTCCGTGACGTTGCGCGGGCGTGGCAGATCGATGGTATAAATACCCTTAACGGTAGCCGGTCCCGCTGTGAGCACACACACCCGGTCGGACAGGGAAATAGCCTCTTCAAGATCGTGCGTGACGAAGACCACAGAGGCCGAGCCAGAAGACCACAGGTTGAGCAGTTCATCTTCCATCATCGACCGCGTCTGCACATCCAAGGCGCTAAACGGTTCATCCATAAGCAAGATCTGCGGCTCGTTGATAAATGTCTGCGCCAACGCCACACGCTTGCGCATGCCACCGGAAAGCTGGTGTGGGTAGCGATCCTCGAAACCAGTCAACCCCACGCGTGCGATCCAATCGCGAGCGCGTGCAATGGCCTCGGATTTTTTCTGCCCTCGCAACAACGGACCGGCGGCCACGTTCTGTAGCACGTTCTTCCAGGGGAAGACCGCGTCAGCCTGGAAAACGTACCCAATGCGCGGATCAATCCCCTGCACGCTCTGGCCCATCACCTGCACCTCACCGGCATTCGGCCTCTCCAACCCCGATATCAGGCCCAGCGTGGTGGATTTGCCGCAGCCGGTTGGGCCAACTACCGCACAAAACTCGCCAGGAGCAATGCTGAGTGTGATATCCCGTAGGGCGGTGTACGTCTCGCCATTCGGCGTCAGAAACCGCTTGGTAGCATTGCGTAATTCGATTGCCGCCGTGCTGGAATTCACAACATATTGTGAAGTAGTCGATGATTCTGTCATAGGCATAACGGTGTTCACCGACCTCCTTTCTCAAATGGTCTGCTGGCACCACATCGTGAGCACCAGTTTGAGCTTTTCTTCTGCTTGCTTGCGTACGCGTGACAGACTCGTCGTTACTATGAGATCAACGAAACCTACGACAAGTCTGTAACCACAGCATACCCGCCTGGGCATAAACGACGCATAAACACGACCCACCCCAGCATAAACAAAGTGTAAACGTTGTAACGATTCATTTCATCGAATTGCCGCTTTTGCGCGAACGAAAAAGAACATCACCTACATATGGACACTTTAGTATCACACAGAAATGTGTCATTATTCCCAACAAAAGGAGGTCTGGTTATGGCACCCGCGACTATCGTTATTCCTACACCGCTGCGCAAGCGTACCGGGAACCGTGCGACCGTTACCGTCCACGGGCAAAATGTGCGTGAGATCATCGATGCTCTCGACCGCGATTACCCCGGCCTATTCTTCAATCTGTGTTTTGAAACCGGAGAGGTGCGACCTTATGTCAATATCTTCGTCAACCGCGAAGATATCCGGCAATTGCAGGGTCTCGATACTCCCATTCCCCCTGCCGCGACCGTTTATATCTTGCAGTCGGTCGCTGGTGGTTAATATTCTTTGCGCCTACTTATTGGAAAGAAACAACTTTTGTTTGTTTCACTGGAGGAATCAACACAATGACGTTCAATCACTATCCAGATAATAGCGTTTTACTCCTCGTTGGCACCGCATCCGGTCTCTTCCTGCTCTCATCCCAGGATAGAGAGCACTGGAAGATTGAAGAAACCTCGTTAAAAAATGAAAACGTTTACCATGCTGTATTCAATGCACCTGGTAACTACCGCCTTTTTGCCACCGATAACAGTAATACATCTGGTCCCATACTCCGCTATAGTGACGATTTTGGGCAGACCTGGCAGGAGCCGCGCACAGGCATCAAATTTCCCGCCGATAGTGGTCTCATGCTCAAGAATATCTGGCTTATTCAGCCAGGTCGCGCAACTGAGCCAGGGACACTTTATGTGGGTACCGATCAAGCCTGTCTCTGGACCAGCCACGATAATGGCGAAAGCTGGGAACCTGATGCCGGGCTGCTCTATCATCCCACGCGTGAGCAATGGCAACCGGGTGCTGGCGGCATGTGCCTCCATTCAATTGTTCCTGATTATTCCAACCCGCAACGTATGTGGGTAGCCATCTCATCTGTGGGCTGCATGCGTACAGAAAATGGCGGGAAGACCTGGGAACACGTCAATAAAAATATCGGAGCCAGGCATTTGCCTCCTCCCACCCCACTTTTTGGTAACTGCGCGCATCGCCTGATCCAACACCCAGAGCATCCCGATACCCTCTACCTGCAAGATCATTGTGGACAGTACAAGACGCTAACCGCGGGCGATGAATGGATTGATATCCAGAACAACCTGCCCTCCTACTTCGGTTTCCCCATCGCCCTGGACAGGTATAATCCAGAGACAATTTATACCGCCGTTGTCGTTGATGACGGCCGTTACAACGTCAACAACCAGTTTACGATATATCGCAGTCAAGATGCCGGACAGCATTGGGAAGAGCTAACTCAAGGTTTGCCTGGAGGTGAGGGGGTACGCATGGGAGTACTGCGTCACGCCTTTTGCGCCGATACGCTTAACCCCTGCGGCCTCTATGTGGGCACGAACACAGGACAACTTTTCGCCAGCAATGATCGCGGCGATAGCTGGCAACAGATCGCTGACTACCTGCCACGCATCCAATCGGTAACGGTTGTGTAAATTTATTACAGGCGAGGGAAAGCTACCTGAACAGGTAGTATTGATGCAACAGGCAGTCTACACATGACTGCCTGTCAATGTACAAGCGAATAATACAAAAGGAGGGTCATCGATGGTTTCTCGTAGTCTCTACGCCCCAGGCACAGTAATATTGACGGTAGGTACCAGGCGTGGTTTATTTCTTATTGCCTCACAGGATCGTGCTCACTGGCAGGTTGCAGCAACAAAGTTAGAAAACCAGCCTTCGCGCATTTATCATGCCGTGCTGGATGCGCGTAACCATTATCGCCTATGGGTCGCCGATAATGGCGATTTCTTCGGCTCCTTCTTGCGCTATAGTGACGACTTTGGGCAAACGTGGCAAGAACCACGCAGGGGCATCCAGTTCTCACGTGCCAGTGGCCAGAAACTTGAGGATATCTGGTACATTGAGCCAGGGCGAATGACCGATCCCAACGCCCTCTATGTCGGCACCGATCCCGCTAGTCTTTGGGAAAGCCATGATGGTGGCGAAACCTGGGAGGCGAACGAGGCCTTGCTGCATCATCCAGAACGCGCTACCTGGTCTCGTGGAGCTAGCGGCACCTGCCTGCATAGCATCGTCGCCGATCCGACGGAGCCTCAGAGAATATGGTTGGGTATCTCCGGGGCCGGTTCTTTGCGCAGCATAGATGGCGGGAAAAGCTGGCAGGTCATCAATAACCTCCACGACGGCAGTGGAAAAGTGGGGGTTGGTTCGCACCGCCTTCTCCAGCATCCGTCCCAACCTGGCATTCTTTACCAGCAAAGCCGTCATGGTATGTATAAAAGCCTGGATAGTGGTGAAAGCTGGATTGATATTACAGGCAACCTGCCCTCAAGCTTTGGCTTTCCCCTGGCGCTGGACGCACATCATCCCAACACGCTCTATACGACTGTTGTCGATCCCAACCATCGCTATAACATCGGGGAGCAATTTAGCATCTACCGTTCTGACAACGCTGGCCAAAGCTGGCAGGAGTTAACCACAGGTTTGCCAAAAGGACCACAGGTACGCCTGAAGGTGTTG
>DATAYF010000678.1:0-8226 GCA_036272735.1 Ktedonobacteraceae bacterium | reverse complement strand
TTCCAAGCTGATGAGTCTCGATCAGTAGTTGATCGTCAGATGAAAGAGATGTAGAACACTAGCCAAAGTAAAAAATGGCAGTGACCATGATTGGTGAAACCAGTTTATTGATAAATTCTTAAACAATACACGGCAAACCACATAGACGAACGAGAATACCTCTATAGAGGTATTCTCGTTCGTCTATGTGGTTTTGCTTCTTGTAAACCATAAAAATAACTTGCACTCATTAAAACCATGCAATGACATAGATACACGTTGATGGCCCCATGGGGCCATCAACGTGTATCTATGTCATTGGGTATTATGAGACTTCTCCCACGCTTTCTACAGGCAACAGCACGGGTACGAAGCCTTCGCCGGGTCGGTAGTCTGGCGACTGGTGCCGAAAGTAGGTATTGTACAGGTGCGCGTAGTGCCCACCCTGCAACATCAATTCATCGTGGCTCCCTTCCTCAACGCTTAGCCCACGATCCAGCACGATAATGCGATCAGCGGCTTTGATCGTCGAGAGTCGGTGCGCAATCACAATCGCCGTGCGCTGTTCAAGCAGGGTGTCGAGTCCTTCCTGAATTTGCGACTCGGTGAGTGGATCGACGCTGGCCGTGGCCTCGTCAAGCACGATGATCGAGGGGTTCTGCAACAGCACGCGCGCCAGCGCAACCAGTTGGCGCTGACCCATCGACAGCGCGCGCCCTTCTTCACCCACCATCGTCTGCAAACCCAGCGGCAACGCCTCCAACCAATCGCCGCCCCCAATCTGCATGGCAACTGCTTCCACCTCCTCGTCACTCGCTTCTGGACTTGCATAGCGAATATTATCAGCTATCGTGCCGGAGAAGAGAAACGGCACCTGCGGAACCATGCCTAAAAGACGATGGTAATCGCGCAAATCAAACGAGCGGATATCCTGTCCATCCAGCAAAATTTCGCCTCCCCGAAATTCGTAGAAACGGGCAATCAGCTTGGCGATGCTCGATTTACCGGCTCCCGTATGACCCACAAAGGCGACAGTCTCACCTGCTTTAATATGGATGTTGAAGTCGGGCAGCACCATTTGTCTATCGTCATAGCTGAAATGGACGTGGCGGAACTCGATATCGCCACGCAATTGCGGCACCGGCTGATTGTCGTGCTGGTGCACGCGAGGCTCGGCGTCCAACAACGCGAATACGCGCTCGCTGGCCGAAAGCCCCAGTTGGAACTGGCTCCAAAACGAGGCGATGCTGGTCAACGGGGCCCAGAGCAGAGCGACTCCCTGCACAAACAAAAACCAGTCACCCGCCGAAATCAGGTGATGGAGCACGTTATTGCCCCCAAAGTACACCACAATCGTCGTTCCCACGTTCGCAATCGTCACCAACACAGGGAAGATGCCGTTGTAGAGGAAACCGGCACGCATATTGACATGATACGATTGCGTATTGACGCGCCTGAATTCATCGTACATGTTCTGTTCCTGGCGAAAATTCTTGGCGATGGTAATGCCACTCACCACCTCCTGCACATTCGCGTTTACACGGCTGATCGAACGCTGTGATTGCTGCGTATACACACGCGCTAAGCGCCGAAAGACCAGCGCCACCACCAGAATTGCAGGCATAATCGTAAAGGTAAGCAGTGCAAGACGCCAGTTTCTAAAAAATAGCACACACACGATAATCAAAAACAACAGCACCTGGCTGAGCAGGTTCAGCGTCAACGTGACAACGGTCGCAAACTTGTCGGTATCCGAAGTCACGCGGCTGATGATCTTCCCAGAGATAAACTCGTCGAAGAAAGACATATCGCGATCCATCACCGACGAAAATGCATCCTTGCGCAATTGCAAAATCACATCGCCCACGGCACGCGCGGAAAGCCATTGCCGAAACATATTACACAGCCACGAAAAGATGGCCGCGACCAACACAAAACCAACCAGCAGCAGCGTTGTCTGCAACAGCTTGGAGGAATTGAGCGCATCCAGCGTATCCGAAATGAGTATTGGCGTCACGGCATCCATCAATGAGCCCAGCACCACCAGCACAGCCACCGCCAACATGATGAGGGCAACCGGGCGAAAGTAATGGACAATACGCCCGATAAGCTGACCATCCTTGTAGGTGCGATCATAGGATTCGGCATCCAGACCATCCATCAAAAAACCCAACGCACTTCTCCTTTATTTACTACTACTGATCCGAACCTCTGAACGCGCAGCGCTAGCCACGGCAGTGGCGCTGGGGTTCGGAATAAGGAATCTACTCGCCACCAACCGCGCTCGTGGGCACGCTACTCTCATAGTGCGCGAATATGCGTTGATACGTCCTGCTTCGCTGTAGCAACTCTTCGTGCGTGCCCTGATCGACCAGTTCGCCTTTCTTGAGCACCAGAATATGATCGGCCCAGCGAATCTGCGAAAGCCGATGGGTAATCAGTAGCGTTGTACGCCCCTGCAGCACCCGCTTGATCGCTTTTTGAATCTCATCCTCGGTTGCGCTATCTATGGCACTGGTAGAATCGTCGAGCATGAGAATACACGGATCGGTCAGAAGCGCCCGTGCGATGGCGATACGCTGCCGTTGACCACCCGAAAGCGTGACTCCACGCTCACCAATGATGGTGTCGTAGCCGTCTTTGAAGTTCATGATGAACTCGTGCGCCTGGGCATCTTTCGCTGCCGCGATAATGGCCTCGCGATTGGCCTTCTGACCAAGCCCATAAGCAATATTGTCGGCTATCGAGCGCGAGAAGAGAAAGATATCTTGCTCGATTGTTGAAACCTGCGCTCGCAGAGCATCCATACTCCAATCATGCACATCCACGTCATCAACCAGCACCCGTCCGGCATCTACATCATAGATACGGTTCACCAGTTTGGTTAATGTGCTTTTGCCGGAGCCGGTCTGACCAACAATAGCAATCGTGCGCCCCGGATAAACTTGAAAAGACACATCTTTCAATACAGGAGCAGCGCCATAGCCAAAAGTGACATGCTCGAACGTTACCGCGCCCCGCATCTCCTGGCGATAGCCCTCCTCGTTTTCATCGAGTTCGGTTTCCTCTTTCATCACGTTTAAGACACGCTCCGCACCCGCAGCACCCAGTTGCACCAGGCTAAAGCTCCAGTTGGAGATCGACGAAACATAACGTAAATTTGTCACCAGGCTCATAAAAGCTACCAGCGTTCCTAACGATATCTGATGCACAGAAAGCAGATAGAGGCTGTGCAGAAAGGCCAGCGCCAACGTGACACCTAGCAACAACGTTGGCAGATACATACCCTGGACGCGTCCGTTCTTTACGAAAGAGTTGCGATAGGTTGTCGCGTTTTGAGTAAATTTACGCTTCTCTTGCTCCTCCTGGGCGGTTGCTTTTACCACTTCGATACCCGTCACCGCCTCGTTCAGCACCGCGTTGGTCGCACCAAACTCGGCTCGCATTGCGTTCGAGGTTGGTGCCAATTTACGAGCGTAGAGACGCAACGTCACCAGAAACGCGACTGTAAAGAGCAACGGGGTGAGCAGTAATTGTGGATTAAGCACGCCAATAAAGACGAGATTGACGGTCAGGCTGATGAACGAGTCGTAGATCGTGTCGAAGCCCGGCACTACCATATCGCGCAAGTTCGCCATGTCGTTACTGGCACGCGCCATAATATCACCGACGCGTTGCCTGTTATGAAAAGTCTGGCTCTTTTCCAACAGGCTAATGTAGAGTTCATCACGCGCATCACGGATAAAACGGCTTGCCAGCACCTCAGCGATCAAACGAGCTACCAGGTCAGATCCCCCTGACAGTAGCACAACCACCAGCATACTCAGCGCAATCAGGATCAGCCGATTGCCAATATCGTTGCCTTGCTGCACTACGGTAAATGCCTGGCCAGTTAACGTGGCAATAACGCTATACAGGCCGTTGGATACCAGCGATAGCGACATGAAACTCAACAGCGGACGCTTATAGCGTAAAAGATGTGAGGCAATCCAGCGAGCAGAGCTGGAGCGATTATAATGATACTCTCCAGCCACAGTAAACTCTCGTCGGGGCAAAGTATACCTCCTCGCAGTATGTAAATAAACGATGAAAGCGCGGCAATGTTCTTAGACAATGCCTATACATGATAGCATGCCATTCATGACACCTTGTGGCAGGTTTTGTCTGCCTCCCCCAAAAACTCAGCAGGGAGCAGCATAAAAATATTCCCATGTCCAAAATCATCAATTTTACGTATTGACAAACCCCAGAACATGCAATACTATACCAATACTCCTTGGGCTTCTATAGATCGGCCTATGAGGCTCCTTCTTGCCATTCGATGATAGTGATTGACACCTAATTTGACACCTTATGTATAAAAAGTCTGCTTTACCCTCCCGTTTTTCCTGCTAAGTGTTGATGAGTGGCCCTCCATTCCCATCAGCGGCGTAGACCTATGGTAAGACCTTTGACAGGTTGCCTCAATCGAGGTAGAATGGGCTCAAAGATAAATAAAGGGTAAGGCACCCCTGGCTCTGTCCCGCGTGCTTCACGAAAGACGTACCGGGGGTGTTATGCTATCACGACTCTTACGACTCTTACAACTATCAGGAATCCCCAGGATGCGAGGGCGCGAGGCCCTTGTTCTTGCATTTCTCATAGACGCGCTCGGCACCGGACTCTACCAGCCCTTCTCGCTGCTGTACTTTCAGAAGATTGCGCAACTCGACCTTCCGGCCATCGGAGTCGCGCTCACCGTCGCCACCATCCTGACCTTGCCGATGAACCCAATCACCGGCAGCCTTGTTGACCGCTTCGGGGCCAGGCGGCTCGTTGTGGTGAGCCAGCTTCTTCAGGCGATAGGCTTCCTGGGCTACCTCTTCGTTCGCACCATCCCTCTGCTATTTGCAATGGCATTTCTTGTCACGGCCGGCAATCGCATCTTCTACGCGGCCGCCACGACGCTGATCGCCGAAGTCGCGGGCCACGATGAGCGAGACCGCTGGTTTGGATTCGTGGGAGCGACACAGAACATCGGGCTGATCATGGGCGGCCTGCTGGCGGGCCTCATTGTGACGTTTGGCGGCTCCAATGGCTATCGAGCGCTCATCCTGGCGAACGTATGTAGCTTCCTCCTGATGGCTCTCGCGCTCTGCTGGCATAGAGCCGCCCATCAGCCCAACGACCAGATTGAAGATCTGTCCAGGGATCGGGTGGAGGGTCTTCCCGATGATTCGCTTCGTGGGCGTGCTCAAGCTTGCGAGCGGGTTGGATATCGCGTCGTCCTGGCGGATCGTCCGTTCCTTGTGCTGGTTGCGTGCAACGTCGTCTTCGCACTCTGCCCCTTGATGATGTCACTTGGGCTGCCGATCTACGCGACGGAGACCCTGAAGCTTTCAACGACGACGGTGGGCGCACTGTTCGCCTTCAACAGCCTGCTGGTGATCTGCACGCAGACGTTGACGGTGCGGCTTCTGGAGCCTTTCCGTCGTACACGCTCCCTGCTTGTTGCCTGCCTGCTATGGATCACAGGCTGCATGTTATTTGCACTGGCTCCGCTAATGCCGAGCGTCCTCCTCATCCCCTACCTGTTTGGCGCGGTCGCCATTTATACTTTAGCTGGCATGATCGCTGGCACCATGTCGGCAGCTCTGGCAGCAGACAGCAGTCCCTCCCATACGCTGGGGCGTTACATGGCTCTCTTTGAGCTTGCGTGGGGAATCGCCGGAGCGATAGCACCGGCGATGTTCGCGTGGCTCTACGCTGCCAGCCCATCGCGCACGTGGATGGCGCTGATAGGACCGGTGCTTATCGTCGGCCCGCTTCTGCTCTGGCTCGATGCACATCTTTCGGTGCGTGCTCTCTATGTTCGCCGCCCGGTCGAGATGCGTTCCGGCAAGCAGGTTGCCCGGCGCTCGGAGCGTGCGACGAGGTGAAGCCTGCCGAAAAACACAAGCAGGCCCGGACCCTCTATCAAAGGAAGCAAGGAAACTCCATGAACTCAGGCTTAGCGGGGAAAACGGGGGTAAAAATGTTGTGACTCCCAATGGGGGAAAAACAAAGCAATGACAACAGAACCCTGATCCATTGAGATGATCATGTTTTGCTTGGAGGGATCGATACAAACTCCCATTTTGTAGAGGCGCATGGGTTCCTGTGTGCCTCCACGACGCTCTATCGCACTAACCTAGGTGTAGCACGGCTTTAGAAGGTCTCTTCGTATGCAACGCTATAGTATTTTGTTAGAATTGTTTGCGTCTTCTAAGTCTTGGTAATTTTGGCTTACTTTCTGCGCTTTGGCGTACTGCCTTATAGAGCCCAACGTAGCTTGCTAAATGTAACCTCCAGCCGTATAAGACTAGAGGGGGAACGCTGTTTAGGGAGTTGTATCAGTAGGTACAGACCTCCTCTGGATTGAAATGACGGATCGTCTGTTGATAGATACGCTCGTACGAGCGTGCCATCCCTTCGCAAGAAAAGTGCTCCTGTACATGAGCCCTCACTTTTTCTCGCTGAATGTCATTAATCCGTCCCATCGCCTGGATCATTTCATCAAGGTTCTGGACGAGAAAACCCGTTTCCCCATCACGAATGATCTCGGGCGCCGCTCCCCGTGCAAACGAGATGACTGGGCATCCCTGTGCCATCGCTTCGATCATCACCATCCCAAATGGCTCTTCCCAGGTAATGGGATTGAGAAAACCACGTGCAGTACTCATCAGAGCATTTTTTTCCCCATTGGTGGCCGGACCATGGTTGCGAATCTGCCGATCATCGATATACGGCTCAATCTGGTCGTGATAATAGGCCTGATCTTGGGTAAAGGTCCCAGCGAGGATCAGTGGAACCTGGGCCTGCTGCGCCGCTTCAATCGCTAGATGGGGGCCTTTGTCTGAGACGAAACGCCCCAGCCATAAAAAGGAGTCTGCCGGTGGAGTGAGTGCGGTACGGTACTGCTCTAATGGGAGGCCATGGTGAACCACACCAATAAAGTTCAGCGGAAGTCCCTGGTGCCGACGAGCATGTTCACTGATCGCCACGATCGGAACCTGGGGCACCCATTGGAGAAAATCTTCATGCTTGATCTCATCAGGGATCTCCTCTGGCTTAAACGGAAGGTTGCTATGTAGGGTGGTGATATGCGGGACACGCAGGCTCGCCAACAACGGGAACAGATACATATCTCCCCCTGATGATACATGCGTATGCACGATGTCAAAGTCATGGCGATGAATATAGTCAAGGGCTTGCTGCAAGTAGTCAAGCTCTCGTTGGTGATTATTCCAGGGCACGCCCTCTTCATATAACCCATGTTCAACCAGGGGAACTAGATGTGCTGATGTCTGGCTGTCTCCGGAGGCAATCAAAGTGACATCATGACCCTGCGCCACCTGTTCTTCGACTAAACAGTGTAGAACTGTCTCTGTTCCGCCATAATCGTTGGGGGGAATCGCGATCCACGGTGGAGCGACTTGTGCAATTTTCATTCCCGTCTCCTTCCACTCATGCTCTCCGTCATGGTGAACAAGGAGAGCATAAGATTCTCTCTTTTTTTAGAATACGGATGACATCTCCTAAAGGAGACAGAGACGTTTTGTGAGGAAAGCAGCACGTCCTGTAAACGTCCAGGGGATAGTGGCTCATCCTTATAAAGGTATTGGTGGCGAAATCCAAAGGGGCACCTTTTGATACAAAGGTCTGCAGTGCAATGGAACAGCGCGCCTTCTACTGATCTTTACACAACTCCCTAAACAGCATTCCCCCTCTAGTCTTATACGGCTGGAGGTTACATTTAGCAAGCTACGTTGGGCTCTATAATAGCTAGATTTGATAAATTAGCCGATCAAGGAAATCGGCTTCTCAGGCGGGTTGACTGGTTGTTTTGTCTTCTCTGAGCGTATTATACTTACCGTTGCTTAAATTTTAGGCCGATATACAGTTTTAGCGTCAATACTCGAATACTTGCTTGCTAATAATCCATCTCTAACGCTGGTTGCTCGGATCATCTTCTCAAAGAAACCTGGTTTCAATTCTTCTCATGAAGAGATATACTATTTT
The DNA here is from genome assembly GCA_036272735.1 of Ktedonobacteraceae bacterium. Lineage (GTDB taxonomy): Bacteria > Chloroflexota > Ktedonobacteria > Ktedonobacterales > Ktedonobacteraceae > DATAYF01. The sequence goes on along the minus strand of DATAYF010000678.1, from coordinate 207 downwards.
AGTGATACAAAATCTCTTTAACGTATATAAGTGATACAATATCTCTTTAATGAACTTATAATTGATTTTCCCCGTTCATTGTGCTATACTCTGGAAAAGCAACGGCACATTCATTTCTTTGAAAGGAACGTTCCTATGAGCCATACCATTCATGATCAACATACCCATGCCCATGGAGAGCATTGTGGGCATGTTGCGCTTACCCAT
>DATAYF010000677.1:0-5705 GCA_036272735.1 Ktedonobacteraceae bacterium | reverse complement strand
CGGCGCGCGGAATATCACCATGCGAACGCTCCTTATCCGGCAAGACTGGATAAGGACGGGGCTGTTGTCATTAGCCCCTGATGTGTCGGACAAAGAAGCTAAAGCAGCACGGCTGACCCGCTATGCTAAGTTGCGGTGAAGTTCAGACACAAGCCCCCGTCTTCTAAGCGGGGGTATCTGACAGTATCTCGACTCATCCTGTCAGTGAGGGTAAACGCTCAATTTTTCCCATTGTTTCAAGTTTGGTCGCCGTCTCTTGCGAACAGGGAGTATAAGTCACCATCTGGAGCGGAGGATCAACCGGCACGACGAGCATGGTATTCGAGAGCAAGAGACGACCAACCTGCGGATGATTCAGTTCTTTCTCATAATAGAAATTACAGGACGCTTGCACGTTGTGTTGCGACCACAGCGTGTGGAATTCAGGGCTTTGCTGCAGTAAATCTGTCAGGAAGTGTTCAAACCAGGCATCACCAATCGACCGACCGTAAATAGAGCGAAAATGCATCACGGCATGTTGGGCTGCCTGTTCCCAATCCACAAAAAGCTGACGCGACGCAGGATGGACGAACAGATGCCAGATTCTATTCCGCTCTCGTTCAGAGAGCAAAGAGAAATCGCCGAAAACGCGGCACGCACTTTCATTCCAGGCCACCAGGTTAAAACGCTGATCAATGAGATAGGCCGGGTTTGTACCCAGTGCATCGAGCACTGCTTGCAGGCCAGGAGGGGGAGGGTCAATTTCAGCGTTCTCGCCCGCGACTGGCACCATACCGCGCGCAAGGACAAAGAGATGGCGGCGTTCTTCGCTCTCAAGTTGCAGGGTTTCAGCGAGTCGTTCGATCACCTGTTCAGAGACAGTGATATCACGACCCTGTTCGAGCCAGGTATACCAGGAAACCCCAACCCCTGCCAGTTGTGCAACTTCATCTCGTCTGAGTCCGGGAGTTCGTCTCCTGCCAGCGATTGCCAGCCCAAACTGCTCTGGGTGCAGGCGCGCGCGACGTGTTCTCAAGAAATCGGCGAGTTCGGCCCGTCTTTTTGTATCATTTCTCATATGGTTCATTCGTCTCTCTTACAATGTAGCCTGTTACTTCCACACCTATGATAACTACACTCCTGGTTCCAATCATTCCCTGGCACTATACTGCTCTCATAGAAGGCCCAAACGAGAAGAGCTGTTTGATCAGGGAATAATTGAAAGGAATAACGTATATGTCAAAAGTCTGGTTTATTACGGGGAGTTCACGTGGCTTCGGGCGCAGCCTCGCCGAGGCAGTGCTGGCTCATGGAGACCTGCTGGTTGCCACGGCTCGCAACCCTGAGCAGTTAGGCGACCTTGTCGCGAAGTATGGAGAGCAGAGGATTCGCGCCGTAGCACTTGACGTCACCAATGCTGACCAGGCTCGTACAGCAGTCGCCACCGCCATCGATACATTTGGCTCGCTCGATGTCGTGGTCAATAACGCGGGTTACGCCAACGTGGCGTCTATCGAGGACGCCTCAGAAGAAGACTGGCGCGCCCAGATCGAAACGAACCTGTGGGGGGTGATCAACGTGACGCGAGCCGCTCTCCCAATCCTGCGAAAGCAGCGCTCTGGACACGTGGTCCAATTCTCCTCGATAGGTGGTCGTACCGGCGCTGCGGGACTGGGTCCCTATCAAACCGCGAAATGGGCAGTTGAAGGGTTCTCCGAAGTTCTCTCGCGTGAGGTGACACCGCTTGGTATCAAGGTTACACTTATCGAGCCAGGCAGTTTTCGCACCGATTGGGGCGGTTCCTCGATGGCCTACACGGAACCGAGTGAGGACTATCGGACACTCATCGAAAGCCGTTTGGATTATCATCGTCAAGCCGGGAATGAACCAGGTAATCCAGCGAAGGCTGCGCAGGCGATCATTACGATTGTCAACGAGGCACACCCACCACTGCGTCTCCTGCTGGGAAAGGATGCTGTCCTGATAGCTCGAAGGGTTGACCAGACCAAACTTGCTGAGATCGAACGCTGGGAGAGCCTGAGTTCCTCTACCAACTTCGACGACAGCGAAGAACACCGTTGGACACATCTTGGATTACCACAATCAAGCCAGGAAACCACGAAGTGACCCGGCGAAGGCTCATTCCTATGGTCAACTCAGAGATAGAGAGAACGTTGCAGATGTCGCTCAACATGAATTGAGCGACATCTGACGAGCAGATACGATTTCACGAAATTTGACACTCCCTGGCATAAATGCACAGGGATTCTTCCTTCATCCATGAGACGTGCCCAATGAGGATCACTCCTCAGAAAGGAGAGGCCCACATGTCCAGAAGCGTTGTGCAAACCGAAGCGTGCAGGTTTCCGAGTGCCCCTCGGTACCAACCACCGTTTCTTGTGGGAGATGAAGGCAAACCGACCGTGAGGTGGGTATTATGCCTCATCGCCTTTCGACGAATCTTTTTGCAATGGCTTCACTTCATACAGAGGAGTATAACAAACGTTCTAGTTGATGTCAACAGGGCAACAGTTCCCCCGATGCCCAAGCCCCAGATAAGAACTCGCCATTCATCCCCCGCTTAAAAGAAGGAGGCCATCTCGGCTCGGTTCCTGTAAAGTAAACCAGGCCGCACTACCTTTGCACCTCAGAGTTCCACCTCACTTCATGTAATCATTGACATTTCCAAGCGCGTCTATTATAGTGTCTCTATAGCCTTATTTAATCGATTAAATGACAAAGCTGTCATTGCCTGCAACCAGGATGATCCACGGTGACAATTACTAGTGGAGGAATCAAGTGACGACGATCTATGATGTTGCGAAAGCAGCAGGGGTTACAGCCGCGACGGTATCAAACGTGCTCTCAGGAAAACGCCCGGTCAGTGAAGCAACGCGTGAGCGGGTGATGAAGTACGTTCAGGAATTAGGATACCGTCCCAATCAGATCGCTCGCAGCCTGATCAAGCAGAGGACAAAGACGGTTGGGCTGGTCATCCCCAACATCGGGAACCCCTTTTATGCCGCGCTAGCCAAAGCGGTTGAACGTATTACCTGTACAGCCGGGGTTCGCGTCTTTATCATCAGCACCAATCGAGACGAACGCGTAGGGCAGAAGCTCCTTGACGATCTGCTCTCTCGCCGCGTGGATGGTATCATTATCGTCTCGGAACTCCTTTCTTTAACAAAAGCGGTTCAGTCGTTAAACGCAAGCTCTCCGGTACCGCTACCTATCGTGATTTGTCTATGGGAAGAAGGGGAACTGGACCTTGTTCCTTCGGTCAATTTTGATTACTTCGCGGCGGGCCGCCTGGCTGCTGAACACCTGTCAGGGCTGGGCCATCGGCGCATAGCAGTGGTGACGGATGGCCTATCGTGCGATAGTGTGAGCATACAGAAAATCCATCATACCGCGCGCCTCGCCGGTTTTCAGGCAACCCTGGCTCAGCATGGTTATCCGCTGGATCAGTCGTTGCTGGGCATCGGCGGTTCTTCTCTTGAGGGCGGCAAGAAAACAGCCTATCGTCTCTTGCAATTGCCTGAGCCCCCCACCGCAATTTTTGCCACGAACGACCTGATGGCTTTTGGCGTGATGTCAGCGGCGTGGGAATTAGGCATCCAGGTTCCACATCAGCTTTCAGTAATGGGTTTTGATGATATCGATCTGGCTGCTTATCATGTGCCGCCGCTGACAACCATCATCATGAGAGCAAGCGCAGTTGCCGAGCAGGCGCTTCACATCGTATTCCACCTCATCGAGGGCAAACACGTTGTCTCCCCAGCCAGCCTCCAACCAGCCCTGGCTGTACGGGGATCAACTGCCCCTCTTGTCGTAAAACCCACCTATACTGTTGCTCATTAAGGAGGGAATGTTCATTTTTATCTCGTGCATCCATCGCGTATCTTTCTCTGCTGAATCTGTAGCGCTCAGTAGCACTCTTGCGAATGAGAGGAGATCATGATGCCAGGTTGTTTTGCTTTTTCAAAGATGAAAGTCGTGTCGATGATGTTATTGGCAGTGCTGTTATTTGGAGGATTTGCCGCGTGTGGCGGCAGCGGATCGAGTTCAGGTTCGGAAACTAGTGGGGCAGCGAATGGTCAGGTAAACCTGACCATGTGGTCGTGGGTCACTGGCATCGATAAGTCCGTCGCCGACTTCAATAAGACACATCCCGCTATTCATGTGAACGTAGTCAACGTCGGCGGCGGTCCCAACGAATACAACAAGTTATATACAGCGATCAAGGCCAATAACGAGCCAGATCTGGCCCAGATCGAGTTCCAGCTTTTGCCGACCTTCGAAACCACCGGCTCACTGGTTAATTTGTCCACGTACGGGGCCAACGCCATAAAGAACCAGTTTATCCCCTGGACATGGAGCCAGGTCTCGTTGGACAATGCGGTCTACGCGATTCCACAGGATAGCGGTCCTCTGGCCCTCTACTACCGGGCGGACATCTTCCAGAAATACAACCTGCCGGTGCCTACAACCTGGGCGCAGTATGCTGAAGATGCGGCGAAGCTGCATGCCGCCGACCCCAATACGTACATCACCGACTTTCCAGCCAGGGACCCAGGCTGGTTCAACGGGCTGGTGTGGCAGGCTGGTGGACAAATGTTCGGCATCAAAGGTCAATCCTGGAAAGTATCGATCAATAATCCCAGCGCGGACAAGGTTGCTACCTACTGGCAAGACCTGCTTAACAAGCACCTTGTCAAGACCGAACCAGACTTCGCGGATGCCTGGTATCACGACTTGCAGACCGGAACTGTGGCGACGTGGCCGTCAGCTGCCTGGGGCGCCGAGACGATTTCGGGCAATGCCCCACAGACTGCCGGAAAATGGCGGGTTGCCCCCTGCCGCAGTGGCAGGCAGGTCAAAGCGCGGATGGCAACTGGGGTGGCTCCACAACGGCTGTCTTCAATAATACAAAGCATCCCAGAGAGGCCGCCGAGTTCGCCATGTGGCTCAACACCAACCAGCAGAGCGTTGCGGAGATGATTAAGGGCAACAATATCTTTCCTGCTCATCAAGCAGATTTGAGTTCGCCCCTTGTAAACGGCCCGCAGTCTTTTTTCGGCAAGCAGAATATCGGCGCGTTGTTCAAGACTGAGTCTGAGCACGTAGATGTCAATTTTCAATGGGGGCCCACCGTCGACCAGGTCTACAACGACTTCGGCGACAATTTTGCGGGAGCGGTCAACGGTCAAAATACCCTGACGAGTGGGCTGAACTCAGTTCAGCAAAGCACCATCCTGTTCATGCAAAGTCAGGGCTTTACCGTCAGTCCCTGAGCAATTTTTGGAGTGAACCGGCGCGCTTTCTCTACAGGAAAGTGAAGGCGCGGCAAGTCAAAGAGAGGAGCATAAGCGATGGCGCTTGCGACAAACTCACGGGTAGCCCTGCGGGCACGTTCGCGTCCCGTTATTCAGCGGCGAGCAGTGGCACCCTACCTATTTATTCTGCCTTTCGGGGTACTTTTCATCCTGTTCTTTCTGGCTCCCATCATCTATGCCATCTACCAGAGCCTGTTCCACTATAAGCGTAGTGGGCTGGGCTTGAGTGGAGCAAGCATCGGTTTCGGCGGTCTGAGCAACTATGTCAATGTGCTCAGTGACCCCAAATTCTACTCGAGCATAGGGCGGGTATTGCTCTACGGCGTGGTGCAGGTTCCGGTCATGCTGATCTTGGCGCTCGTGCTGGCCCTTTTGCTGGACTCGGCCGTG
>DATAYF010000676.1:0-18888 GCA_036272735.1 Ktedonobacteraceae bacterium | reverse complement strand
CCTGCGGCTGCCAACCCACATCACCTCATAAGAGAGTGCAAACACCTATTCTTCTCGCTGAACAGTTAGGAACGGGGACGCAAGCGGACGGCGATGAAGGCGAATAGTTCGCGCCAGATCACGAGCAACACGGCGTTGGTGATCAGCGTGACCAGCGCGAATGAGAGCGGTGGGAACTTCCATTCGATCAGGCCACGGAAGAGCAAAGCAACAGGCCAGGTGACGACCCACGCGAGCAGGGTACGTAGCAGCATCTTCTTGGGGCTGGTCTCGACCTCGCGTCGGAAGGCCCCGAGCAGCGGCGAGACGATAAACCAGGCCACAATGAAGGGAGCCACAGTGATCAACAGCCGCGAAATGCTCAATTGCTCGTCGTGGCTGCGGATACCGGTAATGGCAAAAATAAAAAAGACGACGATATCCCCGATTGCCAGGATGATACGCCAGGTATTCGATGTGTGCCTGGCCGCGCCAGCAAACGTTTCGGCGGACGAGCTATCGCTGATTTGTGGTTTTGAGCTCATGACTCGCTCTCCTGGCTGTATGGCAACGATGTTTGCGCTTCTTCGTGCTCGCGTACCAGCTCCTCGACGGCGGCCAATTCCATGCGCACGCCACGAATACGCGTCAGCAGGAAGGCCAGGTAGACGAACAGGGCAACCCAGGCAACGGCATAGGCTATGATCAGATACGAATTTTCTTGCATCACAGTATCCTTTTTTATTCGACAAGAGCCCGCAAACGTTGCGCCAACGTTTGCAGCTTCTGCAACTGGTAGACTTGAATCATCAGGAAACTAAAGAGCAGCGTAAACGATGTCAGTGAAACCATCAATGTCAGGATGGCAGCAGGCGGCAAGCCACCTGTCGGGCTGATCATCTTGCCCGGATGCAGGGTACGCCACCAGTTGGCTGCTTCGTAAATGATCGGCACATCGATCACGCCGACAATCGCCAGCACCGCCGCCGCGCGGGCGCTCTCGTGCGAACGGCCCATGTAGCTGTGCAGCATTAAGTAGGCGACGAACATAAACCACAGTACCAGCACCGCCGTCAGCATAGGGTCCCAGCTCCACCAGGTGCCCCAGATCGGTTTGCCCCACAGGGAACCGGTGATCAGCGCAATCGTCAAGAAGACCGTGCCAAGCTCTGAAGCTGCGCGTGCCGCCAGGTCCCAGCGCTCGTCGGCCTTGAATAGATAGACGACGCCAGCCACGGCCATAATGACGAAGGCGAGCATGCCAAGCCACGCCGAGGGCACGTGCAGGTAAAAGATGCGTTGCGTGTTTTGCTGCAAGGCATCCATGGGGGCGTAAAAAAAGATCATCCAGATCGAAATCAGCACGCCAACCAGCGCCAGTCCCCCCAGAACGAGAGAGGCAACGGGCAAGCGCGGCTGATTGCGTGACGTTGGCGCACCCGCCACCTTCTGCTCAACGCGCGTTTCCCGCTTCACTACAGCCATAATCTATATGCTCCTCTTGACGACTACTCTACTCTTCTCCGCACTCCTGAGCGCGTAGCGCTAGCCGCGTCAGCGGCGTTGGGGTGCGGAATACGGAACTTACTCTTCAATCACATATTGAAATAGGAGCGTCGAGACGCTCAGAAAAATCACATCGAAGGCGATGATCAGGCCCAACCACGGTGGCTCGTTGACCACCGGCGACATCAGGTCCTCGGTGGCGCGTACCGCTGCGATCACCACCGGCACGATCAACGGAAACACGAGTGCCGGTAACACCAGTTCGCGCGAACGTGTGGCCGCCGCCATCGCTTAGAATAGCGTGACGATGGTCGCAATGCCCAACGAGCCGAAGCAGACGATCAGGATCAGCCCACCAAACGGTATTTGTACATCGAATAAAATCACAAACACGGGCAGGGCTATCAACTCCACCACCCCTATAAATAGCAAATTTCCTAGCAGTTTAGCAAGGTAAATCGCCCGCCGGTCCACTGGACAGAGCAACAAACGATCCATCGAACCGTGCTCGCGTTCGGCGGCTATCGTGCGCCCCAGACCAAGCAGGCTGGCAAAGATGAAGGCGACCCACAAGGCTCCGGGCGCGACGGCGGCCTTGTCGCTGACGCGCAGGTCAAAGGCGAAGTTGAAGACGACCAGCACCAGCAATGCAAACAGGCCCATGCCAAGCCAGGTCTGCTTACTGCGCAGTTCGCAACGAATATCTTTCCACAGCAATGTTCCGACCTGGGACACGAAAGCAACGCTCACACTCATCGCACCACCTCCCGATAGTGCTGCTGCAAGTCGGCCAGATCAAGCCGTGCACTCTCTTGCCGATAGACGATGCGCCCGGCCGAGAGCAGGGCGACGCGGTCGCTCCATTGTAAAGCGCGTTCGAGCTGGTGCGTGATCAGCAAACAGCCCCCACCGGCGGCAATATGCTCGTGCAACAGCGTATCCACCAGTTCATGGCCCTGCTGGTCCAGCCCGGTATCTGGCTCGTCGAGCAGGAGCAGGCGTGGCGCGTGCAGCAAAGCCCGTGCCCAGGCCAGGCGTTGGAGTTGCCCACGCGAAAAGGTGGCGACACGTTCATTTTGCCGCCGTGCTAGTCCGACACGCCCAAGCAACATTTGTGCCCGCTCATCTGCATGCTCCACCGCGTACATACGAGCGAAAAAGAGCAGGTTTTCCAGCGCCGTAAGCTCTTCATACAGGTAGCCCTGGTGCGCCACAAAACCAAGCAAGCGCCGCACCTGCTGGGCATCGCGCACACAATCCCACCCGCTGACAGCAGCACGACCCGCGCCCGGCTTCGTTAAGCAAGCCAGGATACGTAGCAGCGTGGTCTTACCCGCGCCGTTGGCTCCCAGTAGCGCCACACACTCACCGGCACGCAGTGTCAGGTCGATACCGCGCAGCACCGGCTTCAGGGTGTAGCTTTTTTTGAGACCCTGCACGGCAACCAGCGGCGTCCGCTCGTCAGGATGTTGCACTGCGTATTTCTCTTGTGCGCCTGGTATGTCCAGTCCAGTCGTGGCAAGCTGCCCGCTCATCGACGCATCACCTCTCGTTCACGCATCAGCGCACGCAGACGCGCCTTGGTCCTGGCCCGGCGTTCGTTATAGGTAGCTTTGGCGATATCGCCCGCTTCATATGCTTTATCCAGTTCCAGCAGATCGTGCAACAACTCGTCCTGCTCGCTACGAGCGTGCTTTGCAGGCTTCGCCGACCCCTTATCGTACCCACCCTTGCCACGAGCACGGCCACGTTTACGGTTCTTGCCCGGCAATATATGCGAGATGGCAGCGGTCGCGAACAAAATCGCGATCAGGATCAGCACGCCAACGATCAGCCAGAGATTACTGAGCTTGAATGGCGAAGACGCGTTGGCAGATGCTGGATTGGCAAAGCCTTCCAGCAGCATGTGTACCGTCTGCTGTGGCCGCAGCACGGTCGCGGTAAAGTTCTGATATTGGTGCTGGTCCTGGCCAGTCACCAGCCCATGGGCCTGCAAGCTTTGCGCCGAAACATGCATGTCTGGTGGCACCAGGGCAGAAAAAGAAACCGTTGGGTACAATGGTGTATAGCTGAAATCGTAGCTCACACCGCTGTACGGCACATCGTACGAGAAGGCGAATTGGCTGTCACCAGGTGGTAGCGCGGCGTTGGTGGCAAAGCCTTTATCAACCTGAATGACGTTGTAGCCATCGAAGCCGCTATTCAATTTGATATTCTTCGACCCTGCGGGCAAAGGGAACAGCAGGGCATTCGGTTTCCCTTTGCTGGCGTCCAGCGAACCAACGTAGGTACGCGTATTCAGGTTTTTGAAGTCGTAGACCGCCGAGACGGTAAAGGTACCGTGATGGATATCGGGATCACGCACCAGCAGCGTGGTGTTGACCACAGCCACCTTTGAGGAATCTCGCGTGGCCTCGTACACCGTCAAATTCTGCTGTTGATTCGCTTGCTTGGCAAGGGAAATCGTCTGTGAAGTGTACTGCGCTCCCTGGTAATTGATGTAGAGCGCGTAGCTCACAGTCTGATCCGTCGCCAGGTGCGCGAAGCTAAACATACCCTGCGCGTTCGTACGAGCCGTCGCCAGGTCCTGCGCGGTTGAGGCCTGCGCCATCTGCAACGTGACCTGCTGGTTCGCCAGTGGTGCGTTTTTATTGGTGCCATCCAGCAAGCGTCCGCTAATATTCCCATTGCCACCCGCCAACGCGTGAGCAGAAACCGAGGGAGCGCTAAACAGGCTCAATGCACCCAGCACGCATAGTACACAAAGTAGGCACGGTATGAGTAGCAGATTACGAATTCGTATGTCCATGTCCTTCCCTCAGCCGCCGTAGCTGTTCCTCGATATCCTGGTCAACCTCGTGTTCATGCTCATAACGCGACTTGAGCGCCACCAATGCACGCTGCATATATCGTTCGCGCAACGAATCATAATCGTCTTCGGAGATGTTGCCCAGTTGATAGTCGAACTCTACCTCCTGCAACGCGGAACGCGCCGCATCTTCTTGCTCATCGGGCGTGTCCAACCTGCCCGACGTGTCCGATACGACGGATGGCTCCTGGTCTGCTTCCACGGCAGAAACGACGCTATTTTTGGGTTCAGATGTTCGCGGCAGCGCACGGCCTTGCTCCCACTGTCGATATAACGGGTACAGCACAAAGGCCAGGGCCAGCAGCGCCAACACAATCGCAACCACAATTGCCATGATATTTACTGAGCCTCCGTTCGGTAGCGTTCAAAGAGCGGGTCCGCGTCCGCCAATTCTTCTATAAGCTGTTGACGATAGCGCCACATCTCCTCATCTTCTGCCCCCGATTTGCGCGTAGTAGCATCCTCGACCGGCGTTGGGCGCGCTGTCGCCGACGCCCGCGTTAATGCCCGCCAGTCGTGGGTGGTCAGACCGATCAGCAGCAGTCCGATTGCCAGCAGCGCTATCGGTGCCAGCCAGATGAGCAGAGAGAAACCCTGCCATGGCGGCGACCAGACAAGCTGATTGCCGTAACGTTGCTGCAAATACTGCACGATCTGCTGATTCGATTGTCCGGCTTGCATCTGCTGGCGAACATCGACGCGCAATTGTTGAGCCACCCAGGAGGGCGAATCGGCCACCGACTCGGCCTGGCACACCGGGCACTTGAGCTGTTCCTCCAGATTATGCGCGCGCACATCCAGCGACTGCTGCCTGGGTGCCAGCAAAAGTACGAACAGCCAGGCTGCCGCTACAAGCGCACCCATCGCCACAACCAACAATAACGAACGCTTCTGTCTCATCTGACTCATACCACGACCCCTTTACCCGCGCTATCTGCCGCCTCCTTCGCTGCTTCTTCGCGTCCCTGACGCATAGAGCGCCCGCCCACCAGCACTTTTCTGGCGGGCCACCAGCAGATTACACCGCCGAGCAGCATGAGCATGCCGCCCCACCAGATCAACGGCACCAACGGATTGACGTATATGCGAATGCTGGCCTGGCTGGCTCCGCTAAAGTCGGTCAGCACGACGTACAGATCGGTCGCACCATGCGTGGTGATGGAGATCTGCGTGGCCGGTTGATTGCCAAAGTTGGTATACGTGACATGAGCGGGATAAATGTATTGCAACAAGTGGCCGTTTTGCCAGAGCTGTAGCTGGGCGGTCACCGTCTCCTGCCCTGGCTGTTTGGAGTCAATATTGCCGAAATACACGAAACGGTACCCGGCAATGCTGGTCTCCTGCCCCGGCTTGAGCACGGCATCCTTCTGCATCTGATAGAAGCTTGATCCAATCAAACCAATTGCCAGCAACACCAGGCCAAGGTGCACCAGGTAGCCACCATAGCGCTGCCGATAGCGCTGGAAGAGCATATAGAGCGCGACAGGATACGACTCACCGTGGCTATGACGCACACGCATGCCGCGCCACAACTCGTAGAGAATAGCGCCAGCGGTAAAGGCGCAAAAGTCCAGGCCGATATTGGGCAACAATTGGGTGATGCCGACCAGCGGCAGAATCAGCGCACACACGGCCGCGATCACGGCGGGCACGCTGAGGTTGCGCCACAACGCGTTTGGCGAGGTTCTACGCCAGGCGAGTAGCGGCCCCACACCCATCGCCAGTACCAACACGGCAAACAAGGGACTGATCACCTGATCGTAAAATGGCGGACCAACCGTCATGGTCTGCCGACGCAGCGCCGCCGAAATCAACGGGAATAGCGTGCCCCACAGCGTGGCAAAGGCCATGCCCACCAGCAGCAGATTATTGATCAGGAACACACCCTCACGCGAGACCAGCGAATCGAACTCCTGCTCGGCATGCAGTTTCGGCAGCCGGAAGGTAAACAGCCCGAGAGAGAAAACCAGGATGATGATGAAAAAGACGAAATAGTAGGCACCAATATCCGAATAGGCAAACGAGTGCACGGAACTGATCACGCCACTACGCACCTCGAAGGTGCCGAAAATTGAGAGCGCGAACGAAGCTACCACCAACCCTAAATTCCAGACCTTGAGCATGCCGCGCCGCTCTTGCACCATCGTGGAGTGCAGGAAGGCCGTCGCAGTCAACCAGGGCAACAGAGCAGCATTTTCTACCGGGTCCCAGCTCCAATAGCCGCCCCAGCCTAGCACGTGATACGCCCACCACGCGCCGATTAGCAGGCCCGCCGTCTGAATGATCCAGGCGGCTAGCATCCAGCGCCGGATCGAGCGCAGCCATTCGTTATTCAGGTGCCCAGAAATCATCGCTGCCACCGCGAAGGCAAATGGCAGTGAGAAGCTCATGTAGCCCATCAATATGATCGGTGGGTGCGCCAGCATACCGGGGTCCATCAACAATGGGTTGAGACCCTGACCATCGGGCGGCGCAACGGGCAAGCGTGTGAACGGATTGGTCGCCACTGTCAGCACGATCAGGAAGAACAGCTCGATACCCATCAGCGTCGCCATAATGTACGGCACCAGGGGTTTAGGAGCACGCCGCGATGTAAAAATAAAAATGGCCGAGAAGATAGACAGCATCAGCGCCCAGTAAAGTAGCGAACCCTCCTGACCACCGTAAAACGCCGCCGCCGTAAAGTACCACGGCATCGCCAGGTCCGACTGTTCCGCGACGTAGTGCACCCCAAAATCATGGGTGAGGAACGAGGCCAGTAGCGCAGCCGCCGCCAGCAGCATACAACCGGTGACCACCAGCGTGCCGCGTTTGGCGCTACTCACCAACGCCGCATTATTGCGCACGGCTCCGCTCACAGACACCACAATAGTGTACAATGCAAAGCCGAATGCCAGGATTAATGCAATCATGCCGAGATCTGAGAAGTACACGAGCTGTCCTTCCTGATTAGTTATTGGGAAATTGGCGTGGGCGTGGCCGACTGAAATTTCGACGGACATTTCGCCAATAAAGTCTGAGCCTGGAAGGTCCCTTGCCCAGGATAATGCCCCTCAACCACCACCTGAATACCAGGCCGGAAAATATCAGGCACCACACCGGTGTAGGTCACCGGCAATGCCTGGTGACCATCGGACATTTTAAACGTCACCGTCTGCGTCTGCTGGTTGCGCTGAATCGACCCGGACTGCACAATGCCTGCAACGCGTACCGCCTGCGTCGTACAAATGCTACAATGACTGAGTTCCGGCACCGTCATATAGTAGACCGCATCGGTACGCGTATTGGCGGACACGAGATAAATAATAGCACCCAGAATCGCCACACCAGCCAGGATAAAACTTATTGGTACACGTTTTCGTGGCCGACCTGACCCACTCTTCTTTGTTTCTGCTTCAGTTATGGCAGGCTGCACGCTACGACCTCCATCAATGGGGGGCGATGGTCATTTCATACAAACCATTGAGCACCGCACCCAGTATAAATACACCTATGCCCAGGGCTAACATCAATTGTGGCGCGACCTGGGATAGCCGCGTCGAACGCCTGGCTAGCCGACGAATATTGCTCTGTGCAAGGTAGAGCGCCAACATAAACATGACGAGCGCCGCCGCCACTTTTATCACCAATACTATCACGTAGGACAAACCCAGCGTCGTCTGCGTCAGACGATCAAACACCAGGTAACCGCCGGTCAGCAGCAGCAGCCCGATACAGAGATTGACCATGCGCTTATATAATAAGGCAATCTGCTTTGCCACGCCAGGAGTCGGACCACCCAGCCGCAAGGCTGGAACGACAATAAATTGGTACATGATGCTCCCACCCACCCAGGCGGTCGCGGCCAGGATATGGACCGTACGCACCAGTACATGCAATTCAAACATGCTTTGCGGCCCTCGCTCATTACACTACTGCTTCAAACGCGCCAGTTCGTTCATCAAGGTCTGTTCGCTGGTATATGGTAACGGATATTTCGCCACCACCATGCCATTTTTGTCGATGAAGACTGTTTCCGGAAAACCAGTCACCCCGTACGCTACCGACGTTGCATTGCTCGGATTATCTTGCACATTGGGATACGAAATGTGATATTTCTGCATAAAACTGTGCGCAAAAGATGTATCCTCAGGTCCATCAACTCCAATAAACTGAATACCCTGAGCTTGCATTTTGGGAACCGCTTTACTGAAAATAGGCGCTTCATCGTTGCAGGGACCACACCAGGAGGCCCAGAAGTTGAGCACGACCGGTTTGCCCTTCAACGCGGCCAGGTGAATCTGTTTAGCGCTACCGTTCAGAGCAGGCAAAGTGAAATCTGGCGCGGGCTTGCCCACGAGCGGGCTGCTGGTATCGTTGATAGTGACATTGCCACCGCTGGCATTCCCACTCGCCGCCTGACTCTGGGACGCTGCTGGTGTCGTCAATTGTGACCAGATCAACCCCAGGATCACGATACAGAGCACACCTGAGATGCCGAAAATGAGGACATTTCGTTTGCGCGCACGCTTACGAATAAACTCGGGCGTGGCTGGCGTCGGTTGTGACTGTGCTTCTTCGGACGTTGTTGGATTCGTGTTTGTAGCCATACACAAAAACCGCCTCTAAACATGCTAGATGATATCAGATTGATTATGCGGCTTGAGCCTGATAGTCAACTTGCATCCACGAAACATGACCTTACAATGACCTGAACATTTTTAGGTATGAGGCTGAGGAACTTTTGGATGGGGGAAAGATGCGTCAGGCGGGATGCATCCTATGAGTACATTCAACTTTTTTCATGCAATAATACATTGATATGCATGTACGTATCCGGGACACATACATGCATATCAATGTATTATTATTCTATACTATGCAGTAATCGTGCCCTGTTGCGACTGCAATTTGTGCTCTTTGTATTCGGCAAACAGCGTTACCATGGCAGGATTGAAGGCCCCCAGGTCTTTAGGGCTGCGGCTGGTCACTAGGTTGTGATCACGCACCATCTCCTGGTCCACCCAGTTGCCACCGGCATTACGCACATCATCCTGAATTGTATAGTAGCTGGTCAGTGTGCGCCCCTTGACGAGGCCCGACGAGACCAGTAACCATGGAGCATGACAAATAACAGCCATTGGTTTATTGTTGTTATTCATCTGCTGCACAAATTGACGCGCCTTTGGCTCCATGCGCAACGAGTCGGAATTGATCACACCACCGGGCAGCATAACGGCGTCGAAATCGTCGGCTTTGACCTGATCCAACGTCATATCGACCTTGAAGCTATCAGCTTTCACGTCATGATTGACGCCGGTAATCTGGCCCGCTTTGGGCGAAACGATGGTGACGCTAGCACCGGCGTGTTCAAGGGCCTTTTTTGGCTCGGTCAGTTCTACCTGCTCAAAATCATCACTGACGATCATGGCTACCTTCATGCCATTTAACTTATTTTGCATGATTCTCCACTCTCTTTTCTCTTTTCGATTATCTACAACTATACGCGTGGTGTTTTCGTCGCCATAGGGTATACGACTCAAGCACAAAAATAGTGACTCATGCATAACGCCGTTGGGAAAGGCAAAAATCACCAGAAGCAAGCAGGCTGTGGTTTGGCCAAACCACAGCCTGCTTGCTTCTGTATTAATGAGATGTGCTGTTTACATGACGGCTACGCGCCCCGTGCTCGGCTTGGACTCAAGCGTCCAGAGCAGCAGAGCCACAATGACGATCAGGAAACCTATCACAGCCACCGCGAATTGCAGCAACACTCCCGCGACCACGATCAGGAGACCGGCAGCGGTCACGAGCGGCCAGATGCTCGGAGCAGCCTTGTATGTATAGGATGCCAGCAGCGCGGCCTCTTGTTCCGCCTCCCGCTGCTCTTCCGCGTGCACGCGCTCGGCAAGTAGCCGGTCGATGGTACGGTGGAGTATGCGTGCATCAAAGGGTTTATCTACACAGGCCGCGTGAACGAGAAGAGGCGTGGCTGGCATGGATTGTGCAGCGACAGGAACCCGGCAATCCCAGCCCAAAATAATCGTCGGTAACGCCGCCAGGTCAGGGCGCGCACGAAGGATGTTCAGGCACGACCAATCGCTGTTGCGACCACGATCCACGTCGAGCACCAGCATATCAAGTTGCTGTATAGCACTATCAGGAATATTTTCAGGTGAGCTTGCTTCGATGGCACGCATACCGCGATGCTGCAAGCCCAGGGCCATCAAGCGCCGCAGCGAGTGGTCGGCCTCCACCACAAGGACTGTTGCTATGTGCGCCTGCTCCATGTACGCTCCTCCACGCATAGAATGCGGCTAAAGTAAACACACTCCTCATATTGTAGTGAGTATATCGGGCGCACATTACAATCACGTGAACTACCTAGGGCAAACACCTTACAATTACCTGAACGCATCTTCCTGTGTTTATTACCATTTTGCCAGCTTATAGCCAACGTCTGGCACCGTGAGGATATAGCGGGGATGGCGCGAATCCATCTCGATCTTGCGGCGCAGGCGGCTAATATAGACCCAGATAAAATCAACGTCACGGTTATATTCCGGCCCCCACACCTTTTCCAATAATAACTCATGGGTCACCACCATACCAACATTTTGTGCCAGGAAGCTCAATAGCTTATATTCTGTACGACTGAGCTGCACCTGTTTCTCGGCAACGGTGACCAGGTGTTGCGCGTAATCGATGGTCAGTTCACCAGTGCTGAAGAGGTTCGGGCGCACCGCGAGTTCGCTTGTTGGCTGCGGCTGACGACGCAGGAGTACGCGGACGCGGGCCAGCAATTCTTTCATACCAAAGGGTTTGACCACCAGATCATCACAGCCCGCGTCGAGGATTTGCACACGCTCGTCTTCATCGCAATCGTCGCACAGCATAATTACCGGCGTTTGCGAAAATTCACGCAGGCGCTGCAACAGTTCAACACCACGCATGTCGTGCAACTGCGTAGAGAGCACGATGACGTCTGGCTCTTCAAGATCGAGTTGGCGCAAGAACTGCACACCGTGGCTGACCGCCTGCACGCGGTACTGCTGCTCTTCAAGGTTCGCTCGCAGATAGCGCGTCAGGCGCGTATCGCTCTCCGCCAGCAGTACCTTCACACGACGGTCCTGCCTGAGCGAAATTGTGCGCGTGCTGGATTGCTGAAGCACAGGCGTAGTGGGCACGGCCTCGACCTCAATTGATGAGGTTGGCATCAGTTGTGATGCGACCTCCGTGGGAGTGCGAGCTGTCAAGGGTAGGGTAAAATAGAACGTCGCACCACGTCCCTCACCCAGCGAATCGGCCCAGATCTTGCCACCGTGCGCCTCAACCGTTGTGCGCGCCGCTGCCAGGCCCAGACCACTGCCGTTCTGCTCTTCACGCACGCGGTAGAAGCGGTCAAAAATGCGATCCAGGTCCTCGGCTGCAAGCCCGATCCCTTCATCGGCAATACTCACACGAACCTCATCATCGTTGGCTTCCAGGCGCATCTTAATCAAGCTGCCTGCACGCGAGTATTTCACCGCGTTGTCCAACAAATGATGCATAACTTGTTCAACTCGTACAGCATCGCAGATAATCGCGGGCACATCGGGCGGGATATCGAGCACGAAACGATGGTCGGGAATATTGCGCAGCCAACGGAGCACCATTTGCTGCATCAATTCGGACAGGCCGACCTGGGTAAGACGCAACGCCTGGGTACCAGCATCGAAACGCCAGACATCCAGCAGCGTATTGAGAATTTCATACAGGCGGTCGGACTGGGCATCAATCATTTGCAACATCTCACGTTGCATCGCAGGATCCCAACGGGCCGTGCTACCCAACAATGTCGTCGCGCAACCCTTAATGACGGCAAGCGGCGTTTTCAATTCGTGCGCGGCCGTTGCCAACGTCTCGTTGCGTGCTTGCTGCGCCGAACGTTCCAGCGTCACATCGTCCAGCAGGACACCACGACCAAGCAAGCAACCACGCTCATCGTGCACCGGAAAGGCCCGTACACGCAGCCATTGTACAGCCGCATCAGCCAGCGCCAGGTCGGTTGACGCCTCGCGCTCGGTCGCGGCCCAGAGCTGTTCCAATCCCGGTCGGGCCTGTTGCGGCTCCGCGGAGATCGTAAGCAGTTGTGCACGCACGTCGCAAGGCTCAGGGGTGAGCAGGTCGCGTTTATGCAGACGCAGCAGGCGCAGGGCATGCTGATTGGCATACGTCACCTGTTCGCCCTCGTTGAGCAGCACAAAACCGCTGCTCATGCTGCTGCACACGTCGGCCAGCGCTCGAAATTGTTGCGTGAAGCCAACGGGCACGCCCTCGACGTGGCGTAGCGCTGTTTGCGTCTTGCGATCTCGCTTGATACTGTCCTGGTAGGCTCCTTCGTTGGAGTACATTCGTCGCACGACCCCTTTCCCACCTTATACGCAAATAAAGACGTTCAGATGATTATTAGAAAATTTAACCAATCCTATTTTAGCAAAATAATTCAACCTTGCGTAATCGCTAGCCCAAAAGACCAACAAAAAGACATAGAGATGAGGGTGTATGGGGCCGGGCCCCATACACCCTCATCTCTATGTCAATAAATTCTCTTATCGCATGCCAGCAATCATCACGATAATAACCAGGTGGAGCAGCATGGCGATAACCAGGAAGGTCGCGATAAAGACGATCCATCTTCGGTCATAAATATAATTCTTGACCAGCGTAGGGTAGGCCTGGGGCCAGCGCTCAGCGGCCACAAGACCCATGGCAACACGCAGGCGCAAAGGAGAATGCACTGGAGATTGTCGCAGTTGGGACAAAAGGGCATGGTAACAACCCTTGCACAACGTCCACGAAAGGCGTGGCTCCGCTACCTCTTCGGGTTCTGTCACATAATAAGGCTCGAACCAGATGCGACAGGTACATACCGAGCAGTGGGTGACCAGCCGTCGTTTGTGCGCTCGCGAACGGCCAGAACCAGATATGGTGGTGCTCCCATCTTTGGGTGTCACTTCTTTCATCGACCCAATCCTTTCTATCGCCTATGTAGAACCTGCGTCTCCTTGTTCCATCCTGACGTATCTACTTATTCTAACATATTACTGCTCACAACACATTTCCATTTTTAGAGACGGGTGTCACTTAGGGAACGGGTCACGTCCCTATTTTGTGACAAATTTGGCCTGGCACCTTTAGAGGATGCCAGGCCAAATAAAACACCTTGCGTATCCGGTGCTTGCTTATTTCACCATCAACAGGGGCAGCAAATACACGGTACTGAACACCACCACCCACACAATATCGACGAAGTGCCAGTACATCTCACCCGCTTCCAGGGCAAAACGTTTCTTGGCAGTAAAGTCGCCGCGCATGGTGCGAATGAGCAGAATCAGCAGGAATGTCGCACCGATGGTTACGTGCAGGCCGTGGAAACCGGTCAGCAGGAAGAAGGCCGAGCCAAAGGCTTTGTATTGTAGGTTGAAGCCCCCGTGGTACAGGCCGATGTACTCGTACACCTGTCCGCCCAGGAAGATCACACCAAAGACAATCGTTAATATGAGCCAGCGCGCCGCAGCCTTCATATTGCCCTTACGCGAGGCCATGCCGGACAGATGCATCCAACCACTACTGATAATCAGGATCAGCGTGTTGAATGCCGGATACGCATACTCCAGATGACCACCACTGGGCAGCACCCAGGGCGTGGCCCAGCGAACACCTAAATTGCCACGAATCTCCAGGTAGAGATATGCGGCGATCAAATTTGCAAAGATCAGCGCCTCGGAAGTGATGAAAAACATCATGCCCCACCACTCGGGGCTGCGCCCGGTGGTCTCTATGCCATGCTCTTCCAGGACCCTTACCTGCTCACCATGAGCAGCACTCATAGCAAAACTCCCTATCTCCAGAGGTACGTCACACCTTCCGGCATAACGTACCTGCTTTTAGCGACGTTCAGTAATCCAGCCGATGATCGACACGATAATCAGCAAGACGCCAACCCCCAGGATGATCAGATTGGTGACCGCTCCCAGAAGCAGCACAGCCAGCGAGAAAGCCAGCGCCAGAGGCCAGTAGCTGGGATGAGGGCTAATCGCCTTCTCATCCACCAGTAGCGCCTTCTTCACACGCTTCTTCTTCGGAAGAGTTGATGTGGTAGTGGTAGTGGTATCTTCCGTGTTCGGAGTCGCCGCGTCCGCCACAGGCCCCTCCTCTTGCGAGGAAGAAGCCTTGACCTCATCTTCTGCATCCGGTCCTTGCTGTTCAATTGGTTTAAGCTGCTCTTGAGACACCGTTTACCTCTTTATTTATGATCCAGGGTCGTCATCCAAAATGATGACTCGTGTGCAACCACTAGTGAATAACCGACTTCCAATCAGCGATTTCGGGGTTCTTCTTATCATAGAACGGGCGGCGGCTACGCACCACAGGGATCGTCAAGAAGTTGTACTTCTTGGGGGGTGAAGCCGTATCCCATTCCAGCGTGAAGGCATCCCACGGATCGGTACCAACCTTCTCGCCCTTCTTCAGCGTGACCAGGAAGTTGTACAGGAAGACCAGAACCGACGCGCCGATCACAAAGGCACCGATGGAGGCCAGCAAGTTCATATCATTCCAACCAAGGTTGCCAGGATAGGTATAAACGCGACGCGGCATACCCAGCAGGCCCAGCATGTGCATGGGGAAGAAGGTCAGGTTGATACCGATCAGCGTCAACCAGAAATGGACCTGCCCCAATCGCTCGTTGAAGATTTTGCCCGTGAACTTGGGGAACCAGTAATAGAGTCCCGAGAAGACGGCAAAGACGGTACCACCGAAGAGCACATAGTGAATGTGCGCCACGACGAAGTATGTATCCGTTACCTGGTAGTCGAACGGCACCACGGCCAGGGCCACGCCATTCAAACCACCGACCAGGAACATCGCCACAAAGCCCAGCGCAAAGAGCATCGGCGTCTTCAAGCTGATCTTACCACCATAGACGGTCGCGACCCAGTTGAAGATCTTCACCGCGGTCGGAATAGCGATCAACGTGGTGCTGGTCGCGAAGAAAGCCTGCGCGACCGGTGGCAAACCAACCGCAAACATGTGGTGTGCCCACACAGTAAAGCTCAGGAAACCAATGGCCACACCGGACCAGGCCACGAAGGTGTAGCCGAAAATCGGTTTGCGCGAGAAGACCGGCAGCACCTCAGAAATGATACCGAACGCCGGGAGAATCAGGATATAGACTTCGGGGTGACCAAACGACCAGAACAGGTGCTGCCAGAGCAGCGGATCACCACCATTCGTATACTGGTAGAAGTGCGTGCCAGCATGGCGGTCCATCAGCAACAACACGCTAGCAGTCGTCAAACTAGGCAGCGCGAAGAGCAACAGGAATGACTGCACAAGCACCATCCACGCGAAAATCGGCATACGGTTGATGCTCATGCCAGGCGCACGCATCTTAAAGATCGTCACCACAAAGTTCAGCGCACTGGCAATCGACGAAATGCCGAGCAACGTGGTACCGAGCAGCCAGAAATCGGCATTCATACCAGGCGTGCAGGTATAAGCATGGTTACAACCGGCCGCGATTTCGCTCAAAGGCGCGTACATGAACCAGCCACCGTTTGGAGCGGCGTTCAGGGCAAAGCTGGACTGCATGAACAGGCCGCCAAAGAGCACCGCCCAGAAGCCGAAGGCGTTCATACGGGGGAAGGCCATATCGCGTGCGCCGATCATCAATGGCACAACGTAGTTTCCAAAACCCGACAACATCGGAATCACGAACAAAAAGATCATGGTCGTGCCGTGCATCGTAAAGATCTGGTTGTAGGTCTCAGGGTCGAGCACTTTCCCATTAGGCTCGGCCAACTGGGTGCGGATCAGGAGAGCCTCCATACCGCCCACCAGGAAGAAAAAGAAGCCAAGGATGATGTACATCAGTCCGAGCTGTTTATGATCGGTCGTGGTTATCCACTGACCAACATAGCTCTCGCTAAAGCTTCTTTTACGAATAACTGGTGTTGTTGTTACACCATCCGCTATCGTGCGGGTTGCCATATGTAATCCCTCCAGTATCTAGCCTCACAAGCACAAATGGACCAGGCGAATAGGGTCATTGTAAGCCCTCCAGATAAGCCACTAGAGACTTGATCTGATTTTGAGAAAGCGACCCGATCTGCATATCATTGCCCGGCTTGACGCCCTGAGGATCATTGAGCCATTGCGCAAGGTTACAATCTTTCAGCAAGTTCGGATCATTGGGGTCGCATGACTCTTTATTATTGGTCAGCACACCACCAGCGATCAATGAGCGACTGCCAA
Source organism: Ktedonobacteraceae bacterium (assembly GCA_036272735.1). Classification (GTDB taxonomy): domain Bacteria; phylum Chloroflexota; class Ktedonobacteria; order Ktedonobacterales; family Ktedonobacteraceae; genus DATAYF01. The sequence continues at coordinate 2,258 of DATAYF010000676.1, read as the reverse complement.
AATGGGTCAGGTTCGGACCAACCCGACACTTCGCATTGGGATCATCACAAGCCTGCGCGTAATCCTGGACGGCGGATGGCGAATTAATATCGACCCCAACGATGCCATGACAGGTTGTGCATTGCGCCTGGAAGATCTTCTGACCCTGCGCGGCAAGCGAACCATTCGCTGGCTTGGCCGCTGCCTGCTGTTGCTGCGTCACCCACGACTGAAACTGATCGGCCGAGTCAACATGCACGCTAAAGCGCATATTGCCGTGCTGCGTCCCACAATACTCAGCACAGAGACCAAGATACTCTTTCCCAACAGCACTGGAATCCGCCGAGAACCACTTCGTATTGTTGTGGCCTGGAATCACATCCGTTTTACCGAACAGAGCAGGCACCCAGAAGCTATGGATTACATTGTTGGAATAAAGATCTACGTGGATATCTGTATTGGCTGGCACGTGCAGCGTATCGGCGGTCTCGATGTTGTACTTGGGATAATAAAATCCCCACCACCACTGGTGTGCATCGACCTCAACCGTCACTGTATTGGCGCTCTTCGGCTCCGCGTCAGGCGCAACCTGGAACAGGCCACGGATCGTGAAGAACAGCACGATGAACAGGATGATCATAGGAGCAATGGTCCAGAGCATCTCTAGCCTGGTATTGCCATGAATCTGTTTGGGGGCTACCCCCTCCATGCCCGGCCGTTCGCGAAAGTGAAAAATAGAGTAGACCAGCGCACCTTCCACCAGCACAAAGACGATCACAGCGATAACCAGGATAACCCAGAATACCGAGCTTTCATCTTGCGCCACAGGACCCGCGGTGTTTAGAACAGAAGGTGAGTTTTCACCACACGCGGCTAAGAGAAATGAGGAGAGCAGCACTGCGGCGGCCGAACCCGGTGCCCAGCGCTTTATCCTCTGGAATAAAGGCGTCCTCACGTCTAAATCTCCTAAACAGTTGTTTGACGATAGGCGATAATGTCATGATAAAATCGACATTCTTCCCACTGTATTGATTGATGTAGTGTAGCCAGCTACCCTAACATGAGGCTTACAGCCTCTGAAATGGACCTTACAGTAGCCTGAATAGTACAGGTTGCATCGCCTGAAACAGTTCTTCATGGTGACATGGTACTGAGGATGAGTCGTCTTTGGCGACCCATCCTCAGTACCATGTCACCAGACTGGCTCTTCTAATTCTTGTTCGTACATACTATAGCAGGAGTGGAAGCCAGGGACAAGAGGGCACGACCCCCGCAAGGGAGGTCGTCCTGGCGCACAAGTCTCTGCATTCAGGCAATTGTAAGGTTAGGCTTTATCCTTGCAAGGCAGGTATCAGGAAAGAAAACGACAATAGGATACGTCGAATTATCTCTGGCAATACGCCAATGACCAGATAACTCTATCTTCTTACATTCGGAAAGCGAAGATTTTGATGATTACAACCGAGGAACACACTCCCAAAGAGGTTAGCCCCATTCGCCAAACCATTGCGAGTTACGTGAACTTAATTAAGCCGCACGTGACCGTGCTCCTGCTTGGCACAACGCTGGCGGCTATGGCGATTGCCTATCGTGGTTTTCCTTCACTTGGTCTCGTGATTGCTACCTTGCTCGGCGGTGCAATGGCAGCGGGCAGTGCGAACTGCATTAATTGCTACATTGATCGCGATATCGATCAACTGATGGGCCGCACGCAACGCCGCTCGATACCGGCCGGGAAAGTTTCGCCGCGCCGCGCCCTGATCTTCGGCATCGTTCTGGGCATCGGATCATTTGCAGTCCTGTGGGCCTTTGTTAATCTGCTCAGCGCCGGGCTCGCCTTCGCGGCTATTCTCTTTTATGTTTTCGTTTACACGCTTGGTCTGAAACGCAACAGCGTACAGAATATCGTGATCGGCGGAGCTGCCGGGGCAGTTCCGGTCCTCGTCGGTTGGGCAGCGGTCACTAATTCGGTCAGTCTTGCGGCCATCTGGCTTTTCGCCATTATTTTCTATTGGACGCCACCGCACTTCTGGGCGCTTTCGCTGTTGATCCAGAAAGACTACGCCAAGGCCAACATCCCTATGCTGCCAGTGGTGATGGGCGAGGATGAAACACGCAAACAGATCCTGCTGTACTCGTTCTTACTATTAGGGGTCACGCTGATTCTCTTCGTTATGCACGCCATGGGCTACATTTACCTGACAGCAGCAATCGTGCTCGGTGGTATTCTGATCTACATGGCAGTCAGGCTCTTCCTCGACAAAACGAGTAAACGTTGG
>DATAYF010000675.1:0-7812 GCA_036272735.1 Ktedonobacteraceae bacterium | reverse complement strand
CAAGTGGGCTGCCAGGTCCAGGGACCAGGAGGAGGCGACAACGGTGTCCTCAGAACAGATGACGGATAGTATCTCGCAAGTGATTTTGGATTTTTGCCAGAATAATGTTGGGATTTACATCCAGAGCAGCGAGATAGGCTTGCTATCCTAGTTTTTTTATGCCTATTCCAGTGCATTCGTAACGCTTGTCGTCTAAGTTAAAAGCATAGCTATAGGATAATTTTTTGACACCTGAATTGACACCTTATGGGCTTGACTGAAGGGGATTTTGTTGAACTGATATGAACTATGTTACGTGGGGGGACGTCCGGTAGATTAAGCTATAGAGCCGCTTGAGAGGTTTGCTGTCATTTGAGCTTAGGTATGTGCTATACTGGCAGCGTAGCACTATTTTTTGTCAATCAATGGAGAGTGTAGAGCAATGACCACTAGTGAACGCAGCTCACAAGAGACAACCGAAGGCAAAGGCGCGCAGGAAAAAATAAACGAACTGCACGCGTTACGTGATGAGGCAATGCTTGGCGGCGGTCTCAGGCGCATCGAAGCGCAACATAAAAAAGGCAAGCTTACGGCCCGCGAACGCCTCGATTTATTGCTAGACTCCGGCACATTCAACGAACTTGATATGTTCGTAACGCATCGCACCACCGCCTTTGGCCTGGATGAGCAGAAGATACCCGGCGATGGCGTGGTGACCGGCTATGGGCAGATCGATGGGCGACTCGTCTACGTCTTCTCGCAAGATTTCACTGTCTTTGGCGGTTCACTATCCGAGGCGCATGCCGAAAAAATTTGTAAGGTAATGGACCTGGCGATCAAAAATGGCGCCCCGGTAATCGGGCTGAACGACTCGGGCGGTGCGCGTATTCAGGAGGGCGTAGTGAGCCTGGGCGCGTATGCCGACATCTTCTTACGCAACACACTGGCCTCGGGCGTCGTGCCGCAAATATCGGCCGTGCTGGGACCTTGCGCGGGTGGGGCTGTCTACTCGCCTGCCATCACTGATTTCATCTTTATGGTCGAAGAGACCAGCCACATGTTCGTCACCGGACCAAACGTCGTCAAATCCGTGACGCACGAGGATGTGACCTTTGAAGAACTGGGTGGGGCCAAGGTGCATAGCCAGAAAAGTGGAGTGGCCCATTTTGCCTGTGCTAGCGAGCCCGATTGTTTGCGCATGCTGCGCCACTTGATGAGCTATTTGCCACTCAACAATTTGGAAGATCCCCCGCTGGTGACGCCTGTCGATTCGCCCACACGCAGCGAAGAGGCACTGAATAGCATTATCCCCGATAACCCCAACAAGCCCTATGATATGAAGGCGGTGCTGAACCTGGTGGTGGATGATGGTGAGTTTTTCGAGGTGCACGAGCATTTTGCGCAGAATATCGTCGTTGGCTTCGCTCGTTTGAACGGTCGACCGGTCGGTATCGTGGCTCAGCAGCCGCGCTCGCTGGCGGGCGTGCTCGATATCAATGCTTCGGATAAGGCCGCGCGTTTTGTGCGCTTCTGCGATTGCTTTAATATTCCCATTATCACTTTTGAAGATGTGCCTGGCTTCTTGCCTGGAACTGGCCAGGAGCACAATGGTGTTATTCGTCACGGAGCTAAACTGCTCTTTGCCTATTGCGAAGCGACCGTGCCGAAGATTACTGTGATTACACGCAAAGCCTACGGTGGGGCCTACGATGTGATGAGCAGCAAGCACGTGCGTGGTGACATTAACTATGCCTGGCCGACGGCCGAAATCGCCGTGATGGGGGCTGAGGCCGCCGTCAATATTTTGTTTAAGGACGATATTGAGCGGGCCGATGATCCAGAGCAACGACGGAAAGAGTTGATTGCCGACTACACCGAGAAGTTCAACAATCCGTATATCGCCGCGAGTCGTGGTTATATCGATGAGGTGATCGAGCCGCGCCATACGCGCACGAAGCTAATTAATGCGCTAGAGATGTTGAAAAATAAGCGTGACACCAACCCGCCAAAGAAGCACGGCAACATCCCGTTGTAGTTTGTTTGATAACGATAGCGCAGGAGCGAGACCGACCGGCGCTATCGTTATCTACTTTTCTAGCAATTCCAATAAAACCCCATTCGTACCTTTGGGGTGCAAAAAAATGGCGCGTCCTTCGGCGGCGTCGCGTGGCTGCTGGTCCAGCAGGGGTGCACCTTTGTCTCGCATGGCTTGCAGTTCCGCCTCGATATCCTCGACTTCCAGGCACATATGATGGAGTCCCTCGCCACGTTTCTCCAGGAATTTTTGTAGGCTTGTATTCGCTGACGTTGGCTCGATCAGCTCGATCTGGCTGCCCGCTGGTCCACCCATTGGTAGGAAAGCGATACGTACCTGCTCGCTGGGAACCGTCGTGACCTCACTTGGCGCGAGTCCTAACGTGTCGCGATAAAAAGCTAGCGCCTGTTCGAGGTTGCGTACGATGATTGCCACGTGATCGATGCGCTTGCTGGGCATGGGCTAACTCCTTCTTTCTTTGAGACGAGCGTTATGAGCGAAATCCGCAGCTAGAGGGCTGCAACGCTTCCAGGTTCAGATGATAGGGCACATGCGAGAACACGCCGACGTTCAGGTGCATCGAACTGGTCAGCGTCTCTAGCGCCATCAGCGCACCAATGCGCGTCTGCTCGTCGTAGTGGAGCATTGTTGCGGCCTGCTCAAATTCTATCTGTGTCAACACCTCGTAGGAAAGGTCGGGTTCGACCAGCATGCTTAAATCGAGATCGACATACGAGAGGCGTTGATAACTGAGCGTCACCGGTTGAATCATGGTGGCGTAGGTATGCAGTAATGTGCTGCCCTCATAAAAGGCGCTGAGCATATACCAGCGATCACTCCAAAAGAATTGCAAGCAGTTCGAGCGCAGTGGGCGTGTGCCGGTTAGCCAGTTCATGGGAGTGCCAGCGGGCAGCCAGAAGCGTAGCACATCGCCGGTATTCTCGCCTGTTTCGTCGCCGAGCCGCGCGTGTTCATCGAGCATATACGCCTGCCACGACCCGCGTAGTATGTGATCATAGCTACGACTCTCCACCTGGAAATTTTGTTGCATTACGTGTACTCCCTTCATTCACAGCCATCATACTACGCATAAAGAGGTCTATCGTCAAGTGGCAGAAATGCATAGATTTTAGCCTGTTTTCATAATTTAGCCAGATAGCATACAACTAGTATATATGTGTCTGCCTATGAAATTATCACAAACGTGCTCGAATTCCATCGACGCCTGTTGTAGAATGAATGAGTATATTATAATAATTTCCAAAAAGGATGCTCATGCGCTGCCCGAATTGCCACACGCTCAATCCATCACAAGCCAAATTTTGCCTGGAATGCGGTAATCGTCTGCTCGTTTGCCCAAACTGCGGTACCATCAATGTACCGCAAGCCAAATTTTGTATCGAATGCGGTACCATGTTGCAGTCGCAGAGCACCACCGCCGATCCGCGTCCCACCTTAGTGGAACCGGACCTGCATCAGCATTTCAGCGATGACAACGTCGATGATAGTCACGCAACGCAACCCATGCCAACCGTCCTGCCACCTCCATCGGAAGAGCGCCGCGTTGTCACGGTTATGTTTGCCGATATCACTGGCTCGACTCCTCTGGCTGATCGCTTAGAGCCTGAGGATATGCGTGCCATTTTGACCGGCTACTTCAACCTGATGACTGAGCAGATCCGCAAGCATGGTGGCACTGTCGAAAAGTATATCGGCGATGCCGTGATGGCGGTCTTTGGCGTGCCCATCGCGCACGAAGACGATCCTGACCGGGCCGTGCGCGCTGCCCTTGATATGCAGAGCGCGCTGGCACAATTTAACGAGCAACGCCTGGCGCAAGACACGACCGCCAGGCGTCTCCAAATGCGTATCGGCATCAATACCGGTGTGGTGGCTGGTGCGGGCTATATCTCTCCACAGAGCCAGGATTTTCTGATTACCGGCGATGCCGTCAATATTGCCGCACGCTTGCAGCAGATGGGGGCAGCGGATACGATCCTGGTTGGTGAGCGCACCTACCTGAATACGCGCGAGGTTTTTGATTTTCGCGACATGGCCCCGTTGCAGGTCAAAGGCAAGCCCACGGCCATCAACGCCTACGTCGTGTTGGGGTTGAGGACACACGCACAGATCATCGATCAGCGCCCGCGTGGCATCCCTGGACACCTGGCTCCGCTGGTGGGACGCGAATTGGAACTGACCTTTTTGCATACCAATTATGCGCTGGTACAGGCCGAGCGGCGTCCTCACTTGATTACCATCCTCGGTGTGCCCGGCATCGGCAAAAGTCGCCTGGTACGCGAATTTCTTGCCCGCGAGCAGCAAGCGGCGAAAAGCGCGTCGGCAAATGGCTCAATCAGCGCGCCAAAAGTACTAAAAGGGCATTGCCCACCGTATGGCGAAGGCATTACGTATTGGCCCCTGGTCGAAATCTTGCACTCTTTGCTTGCCGCGCACACCGGCGAGAGCAGCGACGACCTGGAGCAACGTTTCCGGCGCTTTGTGGTCGAAGTGTTGAACAAAGCCAGACGTTCGGAGTCGCCGGACGAGATTGTGAGCAGCATTTCACGCCATATCGGCCGTGGCCTTGGTAATGTCATCCACAACGAAGATCTGTACCTGGAAGGCTTAAAGAAAGCCCCGAAATTGAGCATGCAGCATCCCAATGTCCATGCCGAGCAGGATCGCGCGCACATGGCGTTATTGCGTGCCTGGCGCGTGCTGCTAGAGGCGTTGGCGCAGGAGCAACCACTGATCATTGTAATCGACGATCTGCAATGGGCCGACGAGGCGTTGCTCGAATTTCTTGAATACCTGACCGAGCGCATCACCAACGTGCCCATCCTCTTCCTGTGCCCATCACGCCCTGATTTCTTTGAACGTAGGCGCGATTGGGGCGGTGGTAAACGCAATTTTACGACGCTGCAACTGGATGCGTTGGACAGGGAGGAGAGCAGCAATCTCGTCAATGCCCTGCTTAACAATGACGATCTGCCCGAAGTGCTGCGTACCACCATCCTCACGCGTTCCGAGGGCAATCCCTTCTTCGTCGAAGAGATCGTGCGTATGTTTATCGACCAGGGTATCCTGGTCAACGAAGAAGACCAGGAGCACCATGAGATGCGCTGGAAGATTGGTCCACATCACGAGACGTTGAGCGAGTTGACGGCGGTCGGGGATTTGCCTGAAGATAGTCTCTTGAACGCTCATTATCTCTTGCCATTGCCGCGTGTGCCAGACACTATTCAGGGTGTGTTGGCAGCACGCGTGGACCTGTTGAGCGCGACCGAGAAGTTTGTGCTGCAAAATGCCGCTATCATTGGGCGCATCTTCTGGCTCTCGTCGTTGCGCGAATTAACATCCAACTTTCCCGATGACCTGGTGCAAGCGGCTCTAGAGGCGTTGGCGAAACGCGATTTCATCGTCGAAATGGAGAAGCAAGCGCGCAGCCCGGTGGCGGAGGATCGCGTCTTCAGCTTTCAGCATATGCTCATTCGCGACGTGGTCTACAATAATATCCCGCGTACGCGGCGCGCCCAGGTACACGCACGCCTGGCGCTCTGGTTGGAAGCCGTCACAGAGTCCCGGCGCGATACGTTTGTCGAATTACTGGCCTACCATTATCAGCAGGCGTTGGCGAACTGGTCGCCCGGTCTGGTTCCGAACTCGCTAGAAATGAGCGATATCTACGAGGCAGACAAGCCCGTTCATGTTACGAAACAAACCTTGCAGCAGAAGGCTACTCAGTATTTGACGCTGGCAGGCGACCAGGCTATGCACTCCTACTACACGGTTCGTGCCATTCAAGCGTACGAGGATGCGCTCGATCTCCTCGCGGAAACAGACGAGCCAGCGCTGGCAACATGTCGCATGTACGTCAAGCTCGGCGATGCCTATGCCCAGCGTAGCAGCGTAGACGAAGCCTGGCAGGAATATCGCCGTGCGTTGCGCATGGCCCTGGAAAAACAGCTCTTTGAGGCGAGCGAGCTACTGGCGCTCTACGAACGCCTGGCGCTGCTCACTACGCGCTGGCTCGGACGCTTCCAGGTCAATCCTGATGCGCTGGAAATCCGTTCGTATATCGATAGCGGCCTCGAATTGCTGGATAAGCAACCGATGAGCCGTGAGCACGCGGCCTTCTTGACGTATCAAGCCTTCTGGTATATTCGCCAGCTAGAGATGGCGGCCCACGTGCAGAAGGCCGGGCTGGCGGAGCAGGCATTAGCATGCGGACGCCAGGCCCTTGACTATGCCGAAGAGTTGCATGATCCCAGCCTGCTCTCGCTGGTGCTGGACGCGTTGAGCTTTATCTACCGGCAGTATCACCAGTATAACGAGGCGCATCGCTTGCAGCATCGGCGGCAAGCGCTGGCTGATCAATTGACGGCGCGTGATGAGTTGTATGATCTCTATTTCTCGCTGGGCTACGTGCACGAGAGTATTGCCGACTACGCGGCGGCGTTGGAATGGTTTGGCCTCGCCTGGAACTATGCGCAGACCATGGAGAGTCCCGCCATGCTGCTCACCTGCATGACCGGGCGTATGAGGGCGTGGCGGCAATGGAACCGCTGGCACGAGGCGCAACAGGTCGCACGCGACATCCTGCGCTCGGTAGAGCAGTACCAGCAGGATGAGCAGCAGCAACTCTGGGCCTTAGAGACGCTGGCGGTGATCGCTTACCGCACGGGAAAGCAGACCGAGGGCGATCAGTATACGCGCCAGTATAAACGCCTGATCGAGCAGCAGGCCGAGAGCCGAGGAGCCGAGACCCAGAAGTACCTGGCAAGCAGGATGCACGCCATGCACCTGGCGCGTGAAGAATGGGACCTGGCGACCGCCGATTACCAGGAGAAATTGCGCAGCAGCGAACCCCTGCCCTCACCCGAGGTTGTCTCGACGCTGGCGGACCTGCTGGTCAAGACAGGGGCGAATGCTGAAGAGCAGGCCGTCATGTGTGAGCGAGCTATCACCTTGAGCGAGGCGTCGGGCGCGCAGAAAAGTTTGCTGGTCTCTTTGCGGGCCAGGGGTAGGATGGCGACCGAGCAGCAGGCATGGCAGCAAGCGGAAGCAGATCTGCGCCGTTCATTGCAACTTTGCGTCGATCTCGATCTTCCCTGGGAGCGCGGGCACACGCTCTACGCTCTGGGCATGCTGTACCAGCAACGAGCACATAGCTATCACGAAAGCGACGAGCAGCAGCGCAACGCCGATCTTGGGCGGGCACGCGACCAGTTTGAGCAGGCGCAAGGCTTCTTCGCCTCATTGAACGCTGCATCCTCGGTACAGCGCGTGCAGGTCATGCTGACGCAGGAAAGCATCGCGCGTGTATGATGGTCCTTTTTCCTAAGGCGTCGGAAGGTGTCGGAACACATATAGGTATAAAGTGGCTCCTGGAGGACATTGATGGAAGGTGTCGGAGGATAGGTAGCCTTCGCTGCATATAGAACAAAAGAATCTACTACTCCGACACCCCCGACACCTTCCGACGCCCTGTATTAAACCATGCACTTATTAGAAGTCAGATACCCCATGACTGGAGTCAGGGGCTTGTGTCTGGCCTCCACCGCAACTCGTGGTTGCCCACGCTTCAGCTTCAACGACCGACCCATCACCGAGCCTGCGCCAGGGAGAGGGCCGTCTGACAAACGGCCCGTCCCGTCCCACAGCGGCAGACGAACTGCTTGCGAGAAAGGAGCGTTCTGATCGACCAAGCATGTTTTCCCCAGGCATGGCATGCGTGCCTGGAACCCGGCCACTCAGTTGTCAAAGGACCTCTGGGGCGAACTGTCTCTCTGGGG
>DATAYF010000674.1:0-11252 GCA_036272735.1 Ktedonobacteraceae bacterium | reverse complement strand
GGTAATGGTAATCTCATAGCTTGCGCCAGCAACGCCACCCGTCGCCAGAGCAAGCACCTGGCTATGCAGGTCCAGAATACGTTCTTCGTAGCTATCGAAATGGACGTTGATGGACGCACTACTCAGCGGATCAAGGAAGGTGATGGTCGTGCCGATGGTGTTGGTATAGCTTGTGTGCAAGGCATCGCGATACTGCTGCCCGCTCAGCCCGGTTGGCGTGCCATCGTAGCGCAACAATTCGTTGGCGGCCACAATCGTCAGTGACCAGGTACGTTTACCCGGACCTTGATCGACGTAGGCGAGAGAACCGTCGGCGCGGTACGTGGCTTGCCGCAGGCGTGGCTGCTTCACCTGGTAGCTGCCAGGCTTGACGAAGTAGCCGCTGCCATCCAGCACCAGCTCACAATCAATGCCAATATTTGCCATGGCTATTTTTCCCGTATGCGCACGCTCTGCGTCTCATGCCCATCGCTAACGGTAACGATATGGCCTTCGATGGTCACGATCAGCCCGCGCTTTTTCAGAGCTTCACAGAGCGTATAGATGACCTGGTCAAGCCGTTTGTTCTCGTTTTCCAGGTCCTCCAAACGTGAACGCAAGACGGCGATTTCACTTTGCATGGCATTGATGACGCGCTCCTGAACTTCGTACGCGGTCCGGCTGATACCGCTTTTGAAGACGAGGACGCCGCCAATGATGCCCGCAACGGTCAAAATCATACTGAAGATGCTGATACCACTGTAGAGGTCGATCATGGTTGTTGTACTCCTTTACCCCAGACGATGTATGCTTTTGATACCTGAACCACACATGATACGTGCATGTAATACCTGTAGGCCCCGATTGATCGTGGGCACGCGCGATTGATTGCGCACGCGTGGAGCCGACCAACTACCCCCAACGTCTGATCATGGTGCCTATCACCCGTCCAACGGGAACGATCAGCCGCACCAATGCAGGACATTAGGGTTGTTGGCCGGTGGGAGACGCGCACGATAAATCGGGGCCTACATTGGTGTAATGCCGTCGCACAGTGATGCCATAAGCATTGTTGGTTCCGTCGCACGGGGTGCCACAGGTATTGCATGCGCTGTTCCAATCACTGTATTACAGCCTACAGCCAGATCCAGCGTACGGGGATGTCACCCCAGTGGGCACGCGCTGAACTGGCGAAGTCGCGTTGTTGTTTGATTTCATTTAATCTGGCCTCGAATTGTTGCATGCGGGACTGAGCAGCCGCGAGCCAGCTCGTGGGAATGTGGGTGTCGTCGATGTGGTCGCGCAGGCCACCATCCTGAAACACGAAGTTGTCGTTGGTGGGTACCTGATAGGCTTGCAGAGCGTAGGCGACCGCGCCAAGCACAATTACGTCGCGATGTACTTCGGGAATGGTGCTGGCGCTGCTATCGAGCTGCTGTTTGGTAGCATAGAAGACGCGCATGAGCAGCGACGTATCTTTGGGCAGCTCGGTGGGCCCGATAGTAAGCGTAAAGCTGGGCGCTTGCGTGCCGGTCGGCCCCTTGCCATCGCCGACCATGCCCATCAGGCCCAGATTGCCACCAACAGCCAGGGCTGTGCTGGAGTCGTACATGTTCGAGTATTCGGCAAACGAGCGTTCGTAGGGTGGCCAGAGCATGACGCCGGAGGTATTGAGCACGGGCGGCGCGGGCATGGCACTCAAGCTGCTATCGGCCACGCTATCGAGGTAGCTGGTGGTGCTATTATCGGGCACGGTGGCAAGCAGGTAGAAGCTTGAGCCACTCGCGAGCGTACGATAGAGGTTGCGCCCGATGACGGTGTTGGTTGCCACGCCGGGAATGAGCGACTGCGTGGGGGCAACGGGAATGTTGCTCAAGCTGACTCGCTGGTTGCCACTACTGGTCGTGACACTGCTAGTGGGACCGACAGTGGTCTCGCCCCCTTGCGTCAGGAAGGTTGTCAGGTAGCTATAGGTGCCGATAGCAAGCCCGCTACCCACCTGCACACTAGCATTGGCTGCGCTGGCGGGTGGCGCGTAGGAGCTACCGTAGACCTGTAAGGGATAGAGGATTTTCTCAATCCACAGCGCGGGATAGGCGGGATTCCAGCTTTGCGGGTATGGGTAGGTACGCTGGTAGGGCTGCGTCTGCATATCAACAAAGGCGATATTGGGAGCATACTGGCTGTAGTGATCAACGGCTTTGTCGATGGCGCGGTCGATATCGCTGTTGGTCCAGCGGGTCGCACCAGTGTCGAACAGGTCCTGCCGTACCATCATTTCAACGTCGGTGAGTAACATGGTGTTGCCTCCTAAACTATCTCATTACAAGCCCTCCAGGTCGAGGGTCATGGTGTAGGTGACGCGGGCGGGCAGATAGTGCACGACAGCTTTGTCGATGCGGGCCGTGGAACTGATGCCAGTGCCCCCTGGCTGCGCCTGGTCGCTGAGTTGTCGCTGAGTTGTCGCTGAGTTGTATAACATCGAGCACTTGGAGCGCGGGATTGAGCGGGACGGTGATGTTATGTGAAAGCTGGTCGCGTTGCTCTTGCGCCAGCAGAAAAGCGGCTTTGCTGCTACACACAGCGGCGGTGCTGAGCTTGGCATCACTGGCGGTAAGGACGTGCTCGATGCCGGTGGTGTGCATATGGGCGTCGTCGTAGGCTTCGCCGTTGGTAATCGCACCAATGTAGGTGCCGGTTGGCGGTTTGCCGGTCACGATAACGTGATTAGTGCGTATGTCAGTACTGCCAAGCGTCAGGGTTTCAATTTCTGGCGTGTAGTGCCAGGCGACGGAAACGCCCGTGCTCAGTTCGCGAAATTGCAGGATTTCGTTCTGATCGAGAAAGTATTCCAGCCAACCGACGCGGCAGAGCTCATCGAGCGCCTGGCGGTAGTTTCGTCCGGCATGCAGCACAAAGGTCAGGACGGAGGTGCTCATCTGGCTGGTCGTGGGCAGCGAGACGTGAAAGAAACCGGCCCGCGCACAGACCTCGCTCAGCATCCAGGCCAGCGTTTGATTGACGTAGGTGATCTGGTAACGGTTGGTCAGGTCGAGTAGGTGCGTAAGGTCCACAGCCTCGATGGTAAGCTGATTGCGTCCAGGGGCACGTTCAAAGGCCAGTTGCTTGATGCGATAGCGGGCGACAGTCATGGCTTCCGGTGTGATCGGCGGCTGGCCCGTGCGGTAGCCCTCGCTGAGTACCAGCGTAGTATTGAGTCCCAGCGCTGCGTAGTTGCTGCCATAACTGGCGACGTATGGTACGAGATTGGCACTGCTATCGTCGAGCACGAGGCTGAGCGTCGAGGGTTTGCCAAGCTCGTCAACGCAGTGGTATTCCAGCACGTTTGTCGAAAGGTCGCGATATTGCGTGCCGTCGCTAGCCTGAAAGTCCTTGCCCAGCTCGACCTTCTGCATAGTAGAAGCGACGTAGATGGCACGTGATGCGCCTGGCGGCGTCGTTTTGAGGTAAGACGCCCCATAGTATGCGGGCATGTCGTGCAGGATGAAGCCGTTGGACCAGTGCAGCAGGTCGGCACTCTGGCGCACGCGTGGATACTGGTACGCGCTGCCGGTATAGGCTCCGCTATCGGCCTCGATACAGGAAAGCGTATACAGGCCATCAAAGCTTTGCAGACGCGGGTCCTGGCGGATCATGCTCTGGTTGGTGGATGGCGCGATATCAGGCAGCGCCGTCCAGGTTGCGCCGTTGGAACTGGCGGTACATTCGTATAGAGCATACAGATCGGAATAGATGACGTAGTAGAGCGAGAGCGTGGCGTTGTAAGCGGCGGCGATGCCGCTGCTGCTGCCGACGTAGGTCATCGTGGGTAATGTCCAGGAGTGCAACGCGCTCCACGATCCTGAGTAGAACGAGCAGCCGAGCGCGTTACCACCAAGCACATCGTAGATAAAAAAAACGTCATTATTGCCAGCGCTGGCGATGCCCTTGGTGCTGGCGCTGGATGGTGGTGAGAGCACGATGGTAGGGGACGTGCTCCACGAGACGCCGTTGTTGGTGCTGGTCCAGACAAAGATAGCGTTGCCACTGGTGCCCTGTTGAGCGAAGGCGCGCAGGGTACCATTGTTATTGGAGATGCAGCAGCCGCTATCTTGCGCCATGTTGCCGCTGCCACCTCCATATATCGTCCAGCTTTGCCACTGCGAAGGGTTGGTGGGATCGGTGATGCGCTGCCACTGGAAGTTCTGGCTGTTGATATGCAGGCCGCTATTGTCGCGGGTCAGTGCCGCACGAATGATGCTGTCGTCATTGGCTACGCAGCAGGACGTGAGGGCGTCGGCATTGCTACCAGTAGCGAAACTTTGTTCCAGGTAATTGATTTGGTCCTCCGCCGTGAGCGTGATGTAGGGGCGCTGCGTCTGGGCGCTCACGGCGTTGGCAAGCGTGCTTGAAAGCGTACGCATATGGTCATAACCTTTCTGGTTTTTTCATAGCACATACCCCTGAGTGTAAAAATTGACCGTACAATTGCCGTTATTGGCTTTGATGTCGATTTTGCCGTTGCTATCCAATTGAAGGAGGCCGCCACCGTTGACGTAGCTGTTGGCGGCGGGCAAATTGCCCAGCGTCTGGTACGCTCCCAGGTTGCTAGCGCCGTGCGGCCCAAACTGAACGTAGGTGCCCGCCGTGGCGCTGGTAAAGCTGGCGGACCAGGCAATGCCGAGCGCGCCAATTGGAATGCCGCCATTGCCAGCGATGGAAAAAATACTGGTGGTGCCGTTGGCGATGGCGCTACCACTGATTTGCTGGTAAGCCGGGGCCAGTACCACGCGTCCGGGCGCAGGGCGGGGTATGCCCTGCGCGCCGTTGGGATAGACCGCCAGCACCACTGCGTCGGCGTAGTTTTGTTCATCGAAGAAGAGGATCGCACACAACGCATTGACCTGAGCGCTGGTACCATCGAGGTGACAGGCCACCGGAACGCCTTGCAGGTAGGCACTGGTCGCCTCCATAATCAGCACGTTAGCCGTATAAGTAAGCGGATTGAAGGTGATCAGGATACCACGCTTAATAGTCTGATGCACCTGTACACGACGACTGTGAGTGCCAGGCGTCGCGGAGGCTGCCGTGTGGAGACGATGGTGCAGGCTGGCCATGTGCTGCTCCCTTCTTTCAGACTATACGAAATCAACTCATGGGCGATCAAGAAGACCACCCATGAGGGGTATCAGGCATCGTCGCTTGCCTGGCCCGGATTACCAATGTTATCGCCTGCAGTCGCGGTGTGGAAGCTGGCCGCGGTATAATTGGTGCCAGCTATCGCGTTCAGGTTGGTGGCGATATTGTCGAAGGTTTGCGTCGCCGAGGAATCGACGCGCACGAACGTGCCATCCAGCGGCAGCGTGCCATCTGTGGTAAGCTGTACGATTGCCAGGGTACGAGTATTCAAGTAGCTACCGATGGGTGCAACCTGCCCGCCGTTGTAGCGACCGTACATCAGTTCAAGAAGATCTTGCATGCTCGTAGGTTCCTTTCTTGCTGCTATGTTCATATGAAAGTGCAAGTTTTTTACGCCGCCTCCGGCGGCGCGGGGATTGAGAAATTTGGGGACACCCCAATCCCCGTCAGGGACTGCCGCCCCTGCACCCCGCTCAAAACAACATGCCCATTACATCAGTTAAAACTCGATCCACTTCATGGAAGCGCCCCAATTGTTGGAGCCCTGCGTGATGAAGATGGCGATGCCGTTAGCCGCGCCCGCCGGTAAGAGTATGCCTTGATCATCAGAAGTGAAGACATCAATGGTGTTGGAAGAGATGGTCGAGACGATATCGATGTTGGTGCGGGTGGGCGTCACAGCGGCATTGCTGTACGAACAGTTGGCGGCAATGGCACTGCTGGTTGCGCCCACCTTCAGGTTGGTGGGTGTGAGGGCATTTGCCAGTGCGGGGTCGACGCTCGTGAGGTTCACGGCATGGATGGTATTAGCATTGACGCTAACTTTGATACTGAAGATGAAGAGGTTCTTCGCTGTGGCATTGTTGAAGATGGAGAGACCCACGGTCGAGCTGGCTGGACCGGCCTGTTTGCCCGTCGAGACCGCGAACGCCTGCCCGTTCATGATGGCGTAGCGAATAGCATCCGAGATCAGCAGCGGATTAGTGATAGCAGGGGCCGCGCCATTGACCTGCGCGATGTTCACGTTGCCACCTCCGCCCGCGCTGCTGACCAGCAGGTTGCCGCTAGCGTCCAGTTTGAGCGCCTGCCCCAGGGAGGAGGGATTAATTCCTCCAACCAGTACACTCCCATCCGCGTTTGTAAAGCTTGTCATACGGCCCCCGCAAGGGAACCCTGGCTCCGTATTCCGAACGGCAACGCCGCTGCGCGGCTACCTGCGGTCAGCCGTTCGGATAGGAAGGTCGCTACCATATACGACCATTTCCGTTTGTTGTGTTTGTGCATGATGTTGGCCTGCCTTTCAGTACCAAGTGATCGTTGATAAGCACTAAATCCCGCGATACAAGCCACGGTAGTCGACGACCGCGCCACCGTATTCATGGCGGATTTTGTACGATATGGCATCCTGTGTGAAGTTCAGGCCGAACAGGGGCAGATCCTGAATGAACAGGGCGGGATTGACCTGACCGCCGACGAAACCGATTTCGATGGTATCAATTTCGCGGGGATCACCGACCAGGAACCATTGCGTGGGGCTGGTGAGTTGCGGCGAGATGATGGGTTGTACATAGCCGAGCATGGGGTTGATATCGTTGAAGTTACTGCCCGGCACGCCCGCCGATTTGGTCACGACCATCGAAGTCCATTCCAGTTCCGGCGGCACCACAAGGTAGCGTGGGCGCAGACCCAGGCGTTTGCCAGCGAAGTTGGTCTGTTCGCGCATCGCGGTGATGCCGCTCTGCATAGCGGCGGTGCTCAGGTTGGCCGCACCCAGATTGTTGTGTGACCCACCACCCAGCGTAAACAGCGCAGTTTGATCGTAAATGGACGAGTTACTGCTGAGGAAGTTATAGACGAACTCGGCCAGCGTGTAGGCGGCGGCGACCGCGAGCTTGGTGGGGATCTGTTTGATGGCCTGGAGATCGTCATTGATAATGGTCTCGCGGCTGACCGTGACGAGGTTGCCGCGTTTTTGCGGCACGTAGACCGCCGCAGAATCGGTCATGGTGACGGCGCTATAGGCGGAATCTTCGGCGACAAGGGGCAGGCTACCGAAAGCCCCCAGGCGCACGCGGGATTGCTGCTTGAAATCACGAATGGGGGCGACGGTGACGAACTTCTGCCATTCAGCGGGCCAGGCTTGATAATCTTTGAGCAGACGTTTATTCATGCTCGTGCCAAGCAGGTAAGAGAATGAGGCGGTCGTGGTATCGGTCTCGCTGATATGCGCGACGGGGGCGCTCTCCGCAACGTGGATATCGCCAAGCGTGGTATGAGCGCTCATACCGCCAAGCAGGGTGGCATCACCGGTGACGCGGGCATAAGCTTCGCGAATGGAGCTAAAGCCACGAATATTGCCGAGCCGGGTAACGTCGATATCGAGATCAAACATGCGATCAAAGGCAGCTTGCACCTTCTCGACCTCGGTGATCTGCTCTCCGATCTGCGGTTTGGCGTAATTATGACCGCGCACAATGCCCGCGGTGCTCAATTGGGCCAGCATGTGTAACGAGCTCGCCAGATCGCGTTCCAGTTCGCTCTCCTCGAAAACACGCCCGCTATAACGCTGCTGCAACTGCTCCTTAACGGCCTGAGGCAGCAGGCTCTCGTGCAATTTGCGCTCTAACGTCAATTCGGCGCGCTGCAAGCGCACTTCGGCAAGTTGCTGCTCGACCTGTAGTCGCCACTGTTCCAGTGCTGGTGCGGCCGTGATCTGCTCGGTGATGAGCGCGGCAGGAGCGGGTGCGGGTGATACGAGAAGATCGTTAGGTGAGACTGATGGAAGGTGTTCGGGCATCGAGGTGACTCCTTCTTCGCTACTAAACTGACGTATGTCGTGTTGTGGATCAAAGTCAGATAGCATATTACGCAGTATGCGCTGTAAAGAGCCTCCGGCGCTGGGTCGTGTGACCACGTCGCAGGAGTTGAGCGAGACGACGTTGGTGATGTCTTTGGCCTGCGTGGCTTCGTTGAACTGCCACTGAGCGAAGATATCGATGGAGAGACCAACCAGTTCGGGCCGACCAGGCTGGCACGCATCACGCACCAGTGACCAGAACCAATCGGCAGCCTCCATGATGTGCAAGGTGGCATCGACGCGACCAGCAGGGGAGTCGGGCGTGGGTGCGACGTAGGTGGCGTCCGAGTAGAAGCCGACCATGTCGCGCACCGAGCGCGTGACCGCGCCATCAGGACCGTGATTGGCGTAGGCGTGCGCACCCTCTAGCATTTGGGCTATCGTACGCAACGCCTGCTCGTCGTACTGGTAGCCATTGATCGAGCGGCCACCCTGGATGACAGCGACGAGCACGGCATGACCCCGTGGGTCGAGCTGCCGATTTTCGCGCAGGTGGAACGTCTCGCGGATCTCGCACTGCTCTGGCATGGCTACAACTCCTGTGGCTCACGGGCGTCCAGTCCAGCCATCAACAGGTCAAAATGGCGACGACGCGTGTCGTTCGTGCCGTGTTGATCCATAAAGACCTGTGAGTAGGGGACGTCGTCAAGCTGCTGGTAGGTAAGATCCTGGTGCATTTGGGTGAGCGCGTCAGCGGCCATATCACCGGGTCGCTGCTGCATCTGCACATCGAGCGGGGCCGCTGGCTGCTGTAATTCTGGAAACGATGGATCAGCCGCCAGGGGATCATTGTACAGGTCGAGACCAGCGACCCGGTCGTAGGCGAGGAGGTCGCCAAGCATGGGATCGGGCAAGAATGGTTGCTCGTTGTTCATGAAGATGTCTCCTTTTCTGACCATTCATCCAGGCACGCGATTGTGCAAGAGAAGTGATACTTTAACGGAAACGGCGCAAGTGGGCAACGATATGCGTACCGCCTGGTAGGATGCCGGTGGGAAACGCGTTGATGAGTTCGTACTTCTGTGCGTTGGCGACCGCGCTGACAATTGGCTATGTGGTATCGGCGACAAAGACGACGCCTGTAAAATTCGTGCCCAGCGGGGCCACCATCAGCGTAGAGAACTCGGCTTTGGGCTGCGCTCCGGCCAGGTTGAAAATCCGCGGATCAAGCATATTTTGCGGACGGAAGATGACCTGCACAGGTATATAGCTGTAGCTGCCACTCGCCTGATAGACAAAAACGACGGTCTTTTGGCGACCTGCAAACGTTTTTTGTACGATTGATTGAATGTGCGCGCTTTTGTTGGCATCGAGCGGCATGGGTACGGCTCCTGTTGTGTAAAGTGCGAAAAGGATACAAGGCAGTTCACCTACGATGCACGCTAGTCACATATTGTCCCATTGCGCAATGAATTGCGCGTGCCCACGATCAATCGGGGCCTACAGGTTTTCGGACGTGGCGGGTTTGGTATGCCCACCAATCGTAGCCGCGCAATCGGTAACGACGCGGGTTGATATGAAGCCGGGCGATCAGGTCGCAGCGGCCAGTCAGGCCGTAATGCACACATGTGGTGCACTGGGTGATGCTTCTGCCGGATGATCATATCGTTGCGACTTGTCGGGTCGCGGTGCGCGTACTATCGCGCGGCTACGAGCGATGGGTATACCTCTACTCAGGGTGTACAGTGTAATGGTCAATGGTTGTATTGCTGGGCGGCGATGATAGCGCAGCGGTTTCTCGACATCTTCAGGATCGGTCTCAATCTCGTCGATCAGACTGGGATCGATCTGGCGAATGATGACCGAGCCATCGTACCGATTGACAAAGAAACGGACGAACTGTTCACCGAACAGGCTTAATTCGGTACAGAGACTATAAACGCGCTCATCCATGTGATTTTCGGGATGCTGCCAGAAGGCGTCAAGCACCGTCTGCACGCGCTGATCATGAGCCGAAACGGTCAGTCCCTCGCCGAGCACGAAGCTGGTGGTCAGCTCGATAATCGAGGAGGCGAGCGGGTTGGCGTTGTACGCCTCGTAACAATGATTGTGAATTTCTAAGTAGGTCGAAGGGATGACATCTTTCTGGTAAAAATTGTCCGAGAGCCTGCGCCAGTAGTAGTCTTCCTCACCACCCGTTGCCAACCGCCCCCAATACCAATCCTCTTGTGTTGGAGAAGAGGAGAAGAATGTTGGACTAACTTGTTCGCGCACGCGCGAAGTCGGAGAAGAACCAGAGATTTGAGGAACTTGCACGCGAGGAGTTGCGGGCAGGCCCCGCAGACGATCTAACCAGCGCATAATGCACATCCCTTCTACCCACGACTCCCGCAAGGGAGGTCGCTACCTACCATAGACGCGTCACGCGGTTCCATCGCGACGCGAACCATGCCCCCGCAAGGGAGACGTTACCATACAACTCGCGTCCTGTAGCTTTCGCCTGACGCGGGCGGTCCCACACTTGGCGACCTGTGTGTAGTATAGCACTTTTGTTAACTGAATTCAAGTGTTTTGTTAGCTGAATTCAGTTATATCGAAAAAGAGGAATATATCATGCAAGAAGGAGCGGGATGACAGGTGGCGGCTGCCATCTGTCATCCCGCTCCTTCTTGCATGGGCGGGGTATTATTTCTGGTCGGGAAAAGAACTGTTGTACGGTGCAGGTCATAGAGGGGACGATGGTCGAGGGAAGCACGGCGCTGCCGGAAAAGAGGCCGTAGGAGTCGTATGCCCCATCTTTTAGCACGAGTAACTCGACTGTTTGGGAACCAGGAGCCACCACCCAATATTCGGGCACGCCCGCCTGGGCATAGGCGTTGAGTTTGGCTCCCAGGTCGTGACGAGACGTACTGGGGGAGGCGATTTCGACCACCAGGTCAGCCGTGCCTATAATGCGCGTGCCCGCATCTCTATCAAGGTGCTCATTCGATATGACGAGCACATCGGGTTGCACGATGTTATTGTAGCTCAACTCCACGTCAAGGAGTGCTGGATATACGCGCCCCAAACCAGCGAACTCGATGTGCGCCAGAAGATAATAATTCATTCTGCTTACTACGGATTGATGTTCAGAACGAGGAGAAGGTGGCATATACAACAGCCCGACAAAGCAGAAATAGTTACATAGATGTGGCTACATGTGTCCGGGACACATGTAGCCCCATCTATGTAACTACATTTTCATCCACGTTTATTATACTTTTTTGCTAGCAAAGAAACGTGTTTTTCACGCCTGGGATACACATTAAATCAATGATCGTCTATTATAGATAGGTAC
>DATAYF010000673.1:0-8316 GCA_036272735.1 Ktedonobacteraceae bacterium | reverse complement strand
GCGGCCACACAGCGCAACCTATACCGCGTTGGAAGAGACGAAGGAGCCATAACAATATCCACCCTCTTTCTGCTTTAGTTTACCTATCTCTATCATCGCAGTCGTCGTCAAGGCGCACCCACTTGAACGCCTGCATATAATAATGGAATACGTAGACAGTTATCAAAATTCAAACACATGCTATAATGTGTGATGAAGAAATAGAAAATCGGTCTCTTAACCGATAGGAGGCGACTTGTGAAAGTGGTAATCCTCGGCTGCGGACGGGTCGGTGCCAGGCTCGCGATCAACCTTGATCAAGCAGGTCACGAGGTCACTGTGGTTGATACCAGCAATGATGCATTCCAACGTTTGGACACGAAGTTTCGAGGGGAACGGGTGCAGGGCAATGGCGTAGACGAAGAAGTGCTCAAACGTGCAGGTATTGAAAGCGCCGACGCCTTTGCGGCGGTAACCAATGGCGATAACCGTAATATCATGGCAAGCCAGATAGCCAAAGAAATCTTCCACGTAAAAAAAGTAGTCTGTCGCATTTATGATCCGCTACGCCAGATGACTTACAACGAATTGGGCCTGGAAACCATCTGTCCTACCATCATGGGCGCGGATATGGTCTTTGAATCATTGACAGGAGCGGAGCCGTAACATGTACATTATTATTGGTGGTGGCGGAGAAGTCGGCTACTACCTCACGAGAAATCTATTGAGCCAGGGCCACGAGGTCCTGCTCATGGAAAAGGATACCGCGCGCGTCCAGGGGCTGAGAGAAGAGCTAGGAGAATCGATCTTTCATGGTGACGCGTGCGAAGCGCGTATGCTTGAGGAAGCAGGTGCACGGCGTGCTGATGTGGTGATTGCAGTCACCGGCGAAGATGAAGACAACCTGGTCATCTGCCAGGTGGCCAAAAAACGCTTCAACGTCGGCCGCACTATCGCCCGCCTCAATAACCCGCGCAACGAGCTATTGTTCCAGAAGCTGGGCATTGACATCTCCGTTAGCCCCACAAAATCGATTCTCTCGTTGATCGAGTCTGAATTGCCCGGACGGCGCTTTGTCATGCTTATGACGCTGAAGCGCGCGGGTCTGGAAATCATCGAGGTCAGCATTCCCCCGATCTCTCCAGTCGTAGGCAAGAAGCTGAACCAGGTCAACCTGCCACGCCGTTGCAACCTGGCGCTGATTATTCGCGACCAGGAACCAATCTTCCCCACGGCAGATACCGAGCTTCAGGCCAACGACGATGTCTATGCACTGGTCACAGGCGAAGGTGAAGAAGAACTACGCAGCATCTTCAGCACCGTATAACCTAAAGGAAGCGACCATTCTTGTGAGGGACGACCTCTCTTTCGGGGGTCGTTTCCCTTGCGGGGTCGTTCTACTCACCTGAAGCATGCTCATGCTGCTTCACGGTAGAGTCTGGCTCAGGTTCGGGCTTGTGCTCGTGCTTATCAACTGGCGGCTGACGCGACGCGAGATAGGGACGCGGCAATGACCAGGGGGCCCGTTTTTTGGCAAGGATCTGGTCCGCTGTTTCGCCGTGCGCCGAACGATAGATACTGGCAACTACCACCCACAGGGCGGCCACCACTGGGGTTGCCAAAAACGCGCCGAAGACCCCAAAGACACTGGCCCCCACCAACAACGCCAAAATTGCTACAATTGGATGCAGACCCACAGCATGGCCCACGATACGTGGCCCCAGAATGTTGCTCTCAATGAGTTGTATGAACACGAAGCAGATCAGAATTTCCACCGTACGCGGAAAGGCACCCGGCAGCAAAAGGGACAGCAGCAAAGGCGTGATCGAAGCGAGCGCTGGACCAACCATGGGAATGGTCTCGAAAACAAAAGCCAGCAGCCCACAAATCAAGGCGTAATCGCGCAGGCCAAAGGCCACACACACCAGCCCGGTCAGCAAACCAATAATCAACGCCAGCGTCAATTGACCACGAATATAATTACCAACCACACTGTTCAGCGCGTCTTCAAGCAGCAGCACATGATGCATAGAACGACGCGGAGCAAGCGCGATCAAGCTATCGCGTATGCGTTTACCATCCAGCACAAAATAGAAGCTAATCACGAAAATGAGTAAGATATTGATCGAGGCATCAGTAAGCAGCAGCACGAAGTTGAGCGCGTTTGAAGCAAGCGATTGGGCGAAATTGGTCGCCTGCCCCTGAATCTGGCTGATAGCCGCCCTGATATTCTCGTCGGGAACACGACCACGCTTTTCCAGGAAAAGGATAAACGTATTGAGTGTTTGTGGCAAATTAAAGGCAAAATCACGAATGGTCGTCGCGAAAAAAACTGCTTGCTGAATCAGCGTAGATACCAGTGCATACCCGATAATACCCAGCGCCCCGAACACAAACACGTAAGCAATCAATGCTGCCAACGGACGAGGAATACGGCAGCGTTGCAGCCGATTGACCAGGGGATTTAAGAGAAAAGCAATCGCCAAAGCGAGCGTAAGAATGACGATGACGTTCACAAACCGGCCCAGCATCGTCCAGGCTGCCCAGAGAATAACACCAATGCATAAAATGCTGATGAGCATGTCACGTGTGCGCCGCCAATCAATATGCTCCATACATGCCTGGCCTTTTCATAGATTTCACGTATTTCTATAATGATACGCAGAGAAACAAATTGACACACTCTATTGTGACAGGTTTCACGCCAAACAACAAGGTGTTCTCGCTTTGCTTTGCCTGCTTCTTCACAGGTTCTTTTTTCAATACCAGCACCTTGTTATATCAGGCAAATGAAACTTTTTGTGTGCTTACAACGTCGTCTTACTGGGAGATAATTCCTAGCAAACACGGCTGAAAGGTGCATAAAAGCGCAAAGACAGGTACTATTGTAAGTGTGAATTTCGTTTCATTGTTTTTATCAGCATCTATGTCGATACAGTAATGTAGTTACTGTGACACAAATACTAGACTGAAAGAGGTTGCATCCGTGAAAATATTTAATGCGTCATCAATCGCACAAATGCCCTTAATCAGTATATTATTAGCCTTTCTCTGTATATGGATGATCACCTTTCTTGTACTCGCCTTACGATCAACCGCAAAGAAAGCGGTAGATGAAGAGGAACTGTTGGAAACGTCAGTGCAGACGCTTCCAATAACAGAAGAGACCAGAGCAACGCAGCAAGCACCTGTAAGGCAGACTATCGCGCACGACGCGCCAAAGCAAGAAGTAGCCCAGGTGGCCGGAGCCAGCAATTAATGCCTCCCAAACCTATGTGGATGGCCGGAGCCAGCAACCAGAAGAGCTAATATAATACGACATCAGCATACACAATCGTGAGGAACCGCAAAAGTGAAGTCCCGATCGAAGCACGAAAAAAGCCCTCCCATCTGGGTAACAACCCGATAGGGAGGACTTTTTTTCGTGCTGAGGCCGTATTCCGAACACCAACACCACTCACGTGGCTAGCGCTTCGCGCTCAGGTGTTCGGAGAAGTAGTAAAACAGGAAAATGAAAGTTGCATCGATTATAAGTGCACGGCTTCGCCAGGATGCAAGGGACGAAATCCCCCTTTGCTATTAATGAAAACAAAACGGCTGGCCTGAACCTTCACGATCATATCGGGTTTACCATCACCATTCACATCTTTAAACTCAAGAGTAACTGGCGTGAGGTCTTGACCCGGACCCGTCAACGGAGGTCCAATGTAGATTTTTGCTTTGGTGGGATCACCGCCTGGAAATTCAATAATTTCAATATGACTGTTGAGATTGAGTGCGATGAAATGACTGGGATGAGTTGATGAATCGTTGTGCCCCACCACTTGATCCGTTTGATAGGTTCGTGGACGACCATAGGTCACATCGTTGTAGGTATTCTGCCACCAAGTGTTCACAACGCTAAATGCGCCCCACAGGAGGGTCATGGCTAACATGGCCACCCCCACATAGAAAAGCCAGTGGAAACGTAGCTTGCGCTGACCGGCTTCTGCCGGTGCCAGTTTCCCACGCGTCGTGACCTCGCTAGATCCGATAGCACGCCGTTGGGAAGGCCGCACCATTGGCACATTGCCTGTTGTCGTGCGCCGCGCATTCGGCATTGTCGATACATTCCCCGTGGTCGTCCGGCGCGAGTTTGGTGCCGTTGGCACATTGCTCGTTGTCGTCCGTCGGGGATTTTGCACCGCTGGAATGTTGGTCGTCGGCGCTCGTCGCGTGGTCGGAGCCGTCGTGGGTATGTGGCTTTGGGTAGACGTGCGCCGCGCTGGCGTCGTTGTCACGTTGTTGGGCTGCGTAGCGGTACTGCGCGCGGGAATGGAACTCCTGCGACCAGGGCGCGTGCTTGGGTATTCGTTGAGCGCTTGTGATTGCGCATCTCCCCGAACGCGGCCGCTGTCGTTGGTACTCACATCGCTACTATAGTAACGACGCGCGCTGCTTGGCATACGTGTGGGCCAGATATCATCGTACTCTTCCTGGTCAGAAAAGTCCTGGCTTAGCTGCGCTTTCCGCGCAGAGTTCTGACGGGTACGTTGTATCGGATGTTGCTCCACATCATTACCATCCTTCCTTACTCTATTCAATATGCGAGAACTTTCGTTCTAAACACATATAATTAAATCGTACACCTGAGCAAGTGTGCTTGTCAATATTGATAAGGAAGAATATGCTGCAATTCTCATAATTTGCTAGAAACGCTGGCAAATTAGTACTAGAGAAAAGCCCCTACGTATTTTCCGTAACAAGTATAAATAACCGTTCCTTACAAGCAGCTTACTCTACTGCACGCCGTGTACTACGTATTTTTATACTCGTCCCTCTTGCCAAATAGTCCTACTCTCCTTCCCAAAAAGGGCGAGCATAGTGTATAAATATAAGTTAACGTAGTTGCTGGCTACTTGTATATAATAACATTACAAAACCTTCATTTACCAGCATATACAAGGTCTTTTTGGGCAAAACCGGCCAATATTGACATCTAACCCCACAATTCATCCTGTTTTGGCCCCGGTTCCACAACTCCCCGGCGTTTGCCACCTGTGCGAGGTTCTCTCCCTGCCGACTTGCGACGCTTTTTCTTGCCCTCGTTTGATAGCAGCTCGCCCTCTGGGCCTACCTCATTTTGCACATTCTCGTTCTGCTCATCACTGGCTGCTAGTTCCAACATCGCTGCAAAAAGAGAATCTCTACGAATAGTGACTTCGGGCCAGCGCGTAATAAGGATCTCCAGGGCAGACACCTCAATATCCACTTCCACAGTGAGTGCTCCCTGCAACCAACCTAACGCCTCGGACAATGGGATAGATCCAGCCTGTGCCGTACCAGCCAACCAGGCTAGTAAGCGCGCCTTAACCTGCGCCTCCCACGATTGGCGATACAGACCCACGCCGGGCACAAATTGGAGGTCGTCGCTGTCGTCGGTCAGCACGTGGTCAGCCGCGCTTTGTAGCTCCGAACGCCGGTAGCAATGCAACAATTGGTAGCAGACGCGCTCAGGCAACAACCCGGCGGCACGCACGCGCTGGCGAACCTCCGCACCATCGAGCAAACGGAGTCGTTCAGCGAAGTCATCATAGCGGCTGCGCAGCACCTGCAACACGTCGGTGGCTGCTAACTGCCCACGATACACCACCACCGGAAAGGTTTCGCAGACGCTGCGAAAGGCATCTCTGGCTTCAAGCGGCAGCGCCAGCAGTAGATTTTCGCGCCCCTGCAATTGCTGCAACTTTTGAATTTTACGTTCGCGATAGGAGGGTGTCCAAAATCCGAGGATCTCAACGTAGATGCGTTGGCGACCACGCGTCATAGCGAAATCAGGGATAAAAATACTGTGTTCGAGCAACAGCGGCTCCGGCTCACGCTCCAACTGCCAACCATCCACTCCCTGGCTCGCCGCCAACGCCATGAACTCCTCGGAAAATGCCTGCTCAATGCTGCTATCGAAAAGATCTGGAGCCAGCGCACGGGCAGCGCCTGCGGGTGCTTCGGTGGCTGGAAGCAATTGCAGGAGACGAGCATTCATCGCAAAGCGATACGAGCGCTGTAAGAAGTGCACGGTCGCCGTGGCCTCGATCATGCCAGCCGAGAGGTTAGCCCGCTGTTTGCCGCTCGCAGCCCCGCTATAGCCAAGCAACATGCGACATAGTCGCGCCAGGCGTAGACCATACTGCTGCGGTGCACCGGTCACTTCCTGCGGACCGTATAACGTCAGCGTGAGCAAGGCCGGTGTTTGTGCGGCCACCAACGTGTCCTCGTAGGCGAGATCATAGTACACACCAAGCTTACGTGCCAGGAAGCACAGGCGTTTGATGACAGCGCCAACGCCCATAGCCGGAGTAGAGGCGCGACGAACGCTGGCCTCCTGCTGATCCAGGTGTGTGCTGAACGCCTGGCAATCCACCACGAATTGCACATCCGAAGCATTGAACAGCGCGGCCTCGAACACCCACTGGTTATACAACGTGGTCACATCCAGAGCAGTGGGTGGCTGCTCGCTCGTTCGCACCAACAATGCCTCTTCATCTTTATCCAGCACCAACAAATATTCAAGCGCGGCACTATCCAACTGATAGCGCGTCGCAAAACCTTGCAGAACCTGTGTGCGCTGCGCGGCTGTTAGGAAACCATGATATTGCTCATTCACGTAGGTATAAAGTGCCAGGCGTAGATCTGTGGCCGAAGTGAAATCGATAAATTCAAGAGTGGCGTTCAGTTCCCGCACCACCGTGGCCCAATCCCGCGTTTGCCAGCTATACCAGTGGCTCAACGTGGCAAGCAAGCAATGAGCAAGCCGGTAATCGCCAACATAGGCGCGGGCGTCATCAAGCGAAAAAAACCGTTGTGGTTCGCCCAGCAGCCGTTCGTGATACGCGATCAGGCGTGTAATCTCCTGCTCAAGTTCACCAGGCCGTAAGAAGTGCAGCGAAACGGCGAGTTCGCCACCACGTCGCTGGATCGATTTTTTCACATCTTGTAAACTGAAGCGCACAGCACTCTCCTTGCGAAGCGAACAAAGGCTTTGCTGCAATAGTATAACAAGGCCGCAACCTTGTTCACGAAGCTATTCTTTTTTTGCAGCTTTAGCACGGAATCTAGTGGTACTTCTACCAATTATCACCAACAAGCAAAAAGGCACTGAACGCCCACGTGGACTACCTTGACAGGCCTCCTGGCGAATTGAACATTCGTCTTTTTTCTGGTATGGTACATATGGAGCAATAGAACCAAATCGCCTTATAGCTGCTGATACAGGAGAAGACGCGGATGAGCGCGGCCCCTCAACGCTTGAACAAATACGAATTACGCACACCAATCGGGCGTGGTAGTGCCGGAGAGGTGTGGAAAGCTTATGATTTGCAACAACACACGGATGTTGCGATCAAGCTACTGCACAGCGATTTACAAGCCGACCCCCATTTTTTTACCCACTTCACGGTAGAAGGGCAGGCTATCGCATCGCTACAACACGACAATATCGTGAAGATCCACGAAATCAACGTGGCGCGACCTGCACAATCGAATGAAACCATCGCCTATATCGCGATGGATTACATTGAAGGTCAAACGCTGGCAACCTATATTCATGCCACCTCGCACAAGGCCAACTTTCCTACGCTCCCCCAAATCACCTATTTATTTACCTGTCTGGGTAAGGCTATTGACTATGCTCACGCCCAGGGTCTATCACATGGCGACCTGAAGCCAAGCAATATTCTGCTCAATGCCCGCGACCGCTTCCAGTTTGAGGGTGGCGAACCCATGCTCACCGACTTTGCGCTCGCCAACATACTCGGCAACAATGTGACCACCGCGTCTCCGATATATATGTCCCCTGAGCAAGCACAGGGCCAGGCCGCCATTCCCCGTAGCGATATTTACACATTAGGGGTTATACTCTACGAGTTTTGTACAGGCGTACAACCGTTCCGCGCCGATAGTGCCGTTGAAATTATGAAACAGCATATCAACGTACTGCCAACGCCGCCCGTGTTAATCAACCCACACGTTCCCTACGCGCTTTCAGAAGTAATTTTGCGCGCCATGGCAAAAAATCCGAGCACCCGCTTTCCTTCAGCAAGTGCACTGGCAACCGCTGTCGCCGACGCGTGCTCACTCCAATCGACGAATTATGCTCCTTCCGCCCAGGAGTTCGATGACGAATCAGACCCACAGCAGAACTCGTCAATTCTCGGCGTGGCGCAACCGCCTGCCAGCAATCCCCCCAGGTCTCCACGTCCCACCCATCCCATACAAACCAGGCCGCTCAACATCCCTGCCTCACTCTCAGGGTTACACTCGAACTCGTCAGAGCATACAGCAACCCAACCCACTCCACCA
>DATAYF010000672.1:0-10814 GCA_036272735.1 Ktedonobacteraceae bacterium | reverse complement strand
CTCAGTATTGTTACAGCGCACAAAACCTTGGGAAGGTTCCCCTGATCACCTCTTTGATGGTTTTCTTAGAAGAGTGATGTATGCAGATAATACTTTTGTTTCTGAGCGCCATCACGTGCCGCATATGAGCATGGGCTACTGGCTCCCAGATGCTCCTATTATCAAATGGCATGATAAGGGAAAAATTCTTTGTTACCGCTATTACGCGCAAGAGAGAAAATTAATTACCGATTATACAGATTTCACTACACCGATTTTTAAACTTCCAGAACAAACACTTATCCATGTGGCTTTGCGCCTCTGGTGGACTCCTTCAAATGATTTGGCTGTAGATGCTAGCTCAAGGGTCGAGAGGCGGTGTTACCTTTATATTGCAGGCTGGTATATGTAAAGTGTTTGACCTTGAATAGCACAACGCTTTTTTGAAGAACAAGGAAAATTGGGGATGATAAATATTGCTACATAGATAAACATGATGCCCGCCGCAGGCATCATGTTTATCTATGTAGTTTGCCTCAACGATTTAAGGACGTGGAAAATGAGCGCCACATCTTGTCCATTGTCCTCGACATAGCCGCCCGCGAAAAATTGTGCGCATTGGCCCCAGCCGCCACCTCCCAGGTTAGCCCAGGGATGGGAGCGTTGTGGACCTCTCCCACCACCACCAGAGCCACCATGCATACTCCATGTTCCATCGCTCCCTTCAACCACGCGACAGGAAAAATTCATCAGCTTGCCCTGTTGATCCTCAAATGTGACGAAATGGAGTTGACGATGGGAGATACTGAAATCTTTCACAAAGCGAATGGTTTCTGGCCTGGCATCCATACCACCGCTAGCCTGCTGCGTACGCCATCCTTTTGTATTGGGGGGAGGCACATCAGAAATGATCACTTCTGGCGTCGTCAGATAATCGATAATAGCCTGTTTCGGATCGTGTTGTCCCCATTTGATTTCCTCCCTGGTTAAAGCGTCCTATTAAACAACAGAGAAGTGTGCGCCTGTTTCGTGAAGAGGAGCATAAAATAGCGTTGAGCCGACGTACTGGTAGTACGAGTACGTTATAGCATATGTCTCTGTGCTATTGCAGGCTTATGATTTTACTACGCATGGTATCTCTGTGAACCTCGTCCATCTGGTACAATACCAATCAGTGGTAGAGAAAAACATGTACCAGCAAAGGGAATGCTATGCGGGCGGATCGGCTACTCTCAATTCTGTTACTGTTGCAGGTGCACCGGCGCATGACGGCGCGTGAGTTCGCGCAACGCCTGGAGGTTTCGGAACGTACCATCCATCGCGATATGGAGGCACTGAGTGCGGCAGGCGTGCCGGTGACTGCTGAGCGCGGTACTGGGGGGGGCTGGACACTGATAAACGAGTATCGTACCAACCTTACTGGACTCAACGATGGTGAAATCCAGGCGCTCTTCCTCGGCGGCCCTACGCGTCTTTTGCATGATCTCGGTTTGCAACAGGCTTCCCAGGCTGGCCTGATCAAGGTGCTGGCTGCGCTCCCCTCGATTTCGCGTCGTGACGCCGAGTACGTACGCCAGCGTATTCACGTGGATACGGCAGGCTGGCACCATGCAGATGAGGTGGTGCCCGCGCTACCGACGTTGCAAGAGGCGCTATGGCAAGAGCGCAAAGTGCTCTTTACCTATCAAAAGTTCGAGGAGACCATTGAACGCCAGGCTGATCCATTAGGGTTGGTTGCAAAAGGTGCAATCTGGTACCTGGTCGCTCTCGTTGAAGAACAGGTGCGCAGTTATCGCGTCTCGCGCATTCAGGACGTGCACATACTTGCAGGATCGAGTGTGCGCCCGCCCAACTTCGACCTGGCTACCTTCTGGGCACAATCCTCGTCCCAATTTGTGGCGACGTTGCCACGTTACTCCGTGACGATACGCACATCCAAAGATTTTTTAGAATCGATTATGCATGGGACAGGACGTTACATGCGCGTTGATCAGGTAAGTGCGTCCGATGAGCGCGACAGGATTGAGGTACGGCTGATTTTTCAAATGGAAGAGGAGGCGTGCGGCTACCTCTTGAGCTTTGGCGCGTGTGTTGAGATCATCGAACCGGTGCCATTGCGCGCCAAAGTCCTGCATTTGGCTGAGAATGTGCTCAGTGTCTATGGTGAACGGGCAAATATGACGTAAAATGGGTGATAAAAGTCGAGGAACTCCCCAGTTATTTGATGATTTTGAATTTATATGGTATTTTCGATTATAACGGACAAGGTATCCCTTGTTGCATGCTGATCGCAATAAAAATACTACTTCAGAAGTAGCGAAAGTGTCCCTTCTTTATGTACAGCCTGGACTCGGAGGAGAGCAGTTCGATGGAAGGCAAAATTACCTACCACCAACAGGTAAGTTACTGCGGCAAACCGCAATGCCGCAAGTGCCAGGAAGGAATTGGTCACGGACCTTATTGGTATGCCTATAAGACGACCTCTGGCCGTACCTCGCGTACCTACATCGGAAAAAAGCTTCCGGCAGAGATACAGGCTTCCCTCAAAGTGTCAGCGCTTGCCGATGCTTCTGCACAGTTTCCGCCCTCTACCGACTTGGGTGCTGTTGCGTTGCGCGTTTTTACCCTTGGCCGCTTTCAGCTTGAGCGTCTCGTCGGCCAGCAGTGGCAATTAGTGACTGATGCAGCCTGGTTGCAACATGCTCATGTGCGTGCGTTGTTTGCTCTGTTGCTGTGTAGTACGGGGCGTCGTGTGAGCCGCTCGGCGGCTCTGAGGACGTTGTGGCCGGAGGATGATACAGCCACTGCTCGCAAAAATTTGCACGCGGCGCTGCTGAGCTTGCGCAAAATCTTGCGTGATCCTCGGACCAGCGGTTCTCAAGATGTGCTGTTGCACTCTGAAGGCGACTACTTGCTACTGGCGGACCAACAAGACATTTGGATTGATGCCGAAGACTTTGAAGCGTTGCTGACTCAGGCAGCGGTAACTTCGTCAACATCCACTCATGCATCATTGCCTGCTGATCTGCTTGCATCTTTGAGAGAGAACGCGGCATCATCTCGCGTGGATACCAACCGGATACGCATCTTGCAAGAGGCGTTGGCGCTCTATGCTGGTGATTTCTTGCCAGAAAATCAGCATATGTTGCAGGTACGTGAGCACGCGCAAAAATTGCGCCACTTATGGATCGTGGCGCTCCTCACGTTCGCTGATCTGCAAGCGCCCACCGAGGCCAGCGCAGCCATCGAAACGCTCAATCGTTTGCTGGCTCACGATCCCACCAACGAATTAGCTGTGCAACGTCTGATCACGATACTGATGCGTCTCAAGCGGCGCGGTGAAGCTTTGCAGGCTTATAATCATCTCGCCGACGTATTGAAACATGAGCATGCAACACCCGCATTGGAGACACAAAACCTTTATGGAGCGATTATCCAGAGCCAGGATAATATCATTATCCCAACCACTGAAAAAATGACCAAAGCGGCGAATTTCCTCGTGACCACTCAGATGTTTGCACAGGAGATACCTGTGCCTATGGATGATCTGCAAATGTTGCTCATTGGGCGTGGCAATCAGACGCCGCTGGTTGGGCGTGAGCGCGAAATTGACGTTCTGCATCAACTTTTACACGCCGTGAAGATCGATAAGTGGCAACAGGAGCGCCGCACGACTGGAATACCTCTTGATACGCAGCGCAGCCCCCAATGCGTGGTGTTGATGGGTGAGTCTGGCCTTGGGAAGACGCGCCTGGCTGAAGAAATTAGCCGCGAGGCGCAGCATGATAATTGGGCTGTGCTCTGGGGCCGCATGTATCCGCAAGAGAGTGGCGTTCCTTACCGTCTCTGGTCCGAGGCGTTGAATAAGGTACTGGATGCCGAAGCCGACCTGCTTCCCCACTTCTATGAGCGCTTACATAGCACGAGTCCGCTGACTATCGGGAACGGATTGGCTTCTTCAGCGGAGACACTGCGACCGCTGGTGACGTTATTACCGCGTTTGCGCGAACATTTTCCAGCGCCTACTCAAGAACTGGGAGGGCAGTTTACTCCTGCTCAGGAGCAGCGCCGCCTGTGGGAGGCGATTCACGATTTCTTCGCGCTCGTTTGTGAGCATATCCCGTTGCTGATTGTGCTCGATGATATCCAATGGGCCGATGCCAGTAGTTGCGAATTGTTGGGCTACCTGGCTCGTTCTCTCTATGGATTTCCTATAGCCTTTATAGTGACGTGTCGGGATACTGATTTGCCTACGCCGCATCCACTGCGCTCGTTGATCGATCATATGTTACGTGAGCATGCGATTATGACGCTGACGATTGAGCCGCTTTCCAGTGAGCAGATTGGTCGGCTTGTGACGGGCATGTCGGAGCTTTCGTCCCCTATGGTTCAGTATATTCAGGAGCATGCGGCTGGTAATCCCTTGTTTGCCGAGGAGATAGCACGTACCTCGCCGCCTGAGTTACCGCAAACCGTCTCGGCAGCTATGAATCACCGCATGAGTCTCCTGAGTGATGACTGTCAACGGCTCTTGAGCAATGCCGCCGTCATTGGTGGCTCGTTCGAATTTCCTTTAATCTGTGCGCTTGGCGGTGATAGCTCCGTCGTGGACGAGGATACCACCCTGGATTTATTAGAGGAGGCGCTGTTATCGGGGGTGTTAACAGAAGAAGGCACGGGTGCACGCGTTACGTATCACTTCTGGCATCCTTTGCTGGTGACGTATCTCTACGAAAATATTTCTGCTCTGCGGCGGGCCCTTTTGCATAAACGGGTGGCTGATATTCTGCAACAATCCCGCAAAGGCCACGAAGAAGAGGTTGCTGCTACGATTACGCATCATCTTACCAGGAGCGATGCTGAGCCTGGGTTGATTGCACATTTTGCTGAAATGGCGGGTGACCATGCCTATGGATTGTCAGCGAATGCTGAGGCGGTACAACATTATTGGTTGGCGGTTGAACAACTTGGCCTTGTCAGACGCCAGGATGCCGAAGAACAACTTTCATTCAGTTCGTCAAGCGAGGTCTCGTTGGCAAGCACACAGGATCTTCTCCATCATGTTCATTTGCTTGAGCGGCTGGCTGAATGCGTGATGATCCGGGGAGATTTTACGCAGGCGCGTTACTTATTTGAACGGATTCTCTCTTTGCACCAAGGTTTGGTAGTGACCGATCAGCAATACGAGGCGCAGGTTCAGGCTATGTTGTGGAATGAAGTTGGCCGGACCTGGCGCTACGCGGCTCATAGTACTCAAGCCTGGGCATGTTGTGAGAGAGCTGAGCAGCTTCTGCACGCGGCTGCTGTCGCTGATGGTCCTGTCTGGGTGCGCTTGCACTTACTACAATGCAGTCTTTACGAACAAGATGGTGCATATGAAGAGGCCCAGCGTGTAGCGAGGAACGCGCTGGAGTTCCTCAAACAACAACAGCATCTCGCGCACGAAGATAGTGGGTGGATGCCCAACGAGCACATGACGCGTATTGAACGCATCTTGCAGGGTGAGCCTGTCGATTTGGGCTATGTACATCGTACGCTTGGCGATCTTGCCCACCGCGTTGGGCAGCTTTCTACGAGTCTTCATCACTTGAACCTTGCTCTATCGCTGTATGAGCAGTATGGTTATAAGCGTGAAATTGCACATGTCTCCTGCAATCTGGCATATATCCATCTCAAGATGGCGGATTACGAGCAGGCTCAGGCCATCTTCCGGCGCGCGTTTAGCCTGGCGGAAAGCATGGATGATGACCCACTGCTCTCGGTGATTTATAGCGACCAGGGTGAAATGGCGGCCGCACAAGGCGAATTACAAGATGCAGAATACTGGTATCGGAAAGCGCTAGCGTTACTAGAACGTACCGAAGATCGAGAGTATCTGAGCTTGTGGAACGCGGCCCTGGCCCCTATCTTGCAAGCGTTGGGGAAGTATGAAGAGGCGGCTGCCTGCGCCGTTCTTGCCTTACGTATCGGCCGCTCTACTCACAAAAATCCCTGCATTGGTGTGGCATTGGTTGTATTGGGCACTATTCGCATGATGCAGGCACAGAATCTTAGCCTGCTTTCCTATGGACGCATCCGTCGCCTGTCTCACGCGCAACAAGATGTGCAGCGTGCTCTGGCTCTGAATGGGCTGGACGCGGAGACGCGTGCGAAAGGGCGACTAGTTCTTGCGCATATCGCGCTGCTAGCAGGAGAATATGAGCGCGCACATCACGAGCTGAGCCTGCTGATCGAACACGTGCGTTTTCAAGGTTTTGCGCTGATAGAGCAGCAGGCCGTCACGTTACTCGAAAGCTAGTATGGTACAAGGTGGGATAGGGGCGTTGCAACTCCGGCAAACCCTATGCGTATGTATAAAGTATATGATTTATAGAAAGATCCTGTATTAAAATAAAAGGAGCCTCGCATGTCTACTGCTCAGCCAAAGGCGCGGCGTCATTTCCCTGAACTTGATGTCTCTGCGCTTCAGCATCCCTATGACCGGGCTGCACTTTCTGCGTTGCAGAGGGTACCAGGGCTAGATATTGTGGTACGCAAATTTATCGAATTGCTTCCTGAGCGCGTGGCCTATATCCAGAACGTGGCACAGATGGTGCGCGCTACTCCCCGCCAGTGTTCCCACCTCTACGCACAGCTACAAGAAGCCTGCGCTATCCTCGATGTCCGTGAGCCTGAACTTTATGTGGCGCAATATCCCGCGCCCAATGCCTATACGAGCGGGCATGACCATCCGTATATCGTCGTGACCACTGGTCTGCTCGATCTGATGAATGAAGACGAGGTACTGGCTGTCATTGCCCACGAGCTAGGGCATATTAAGTCGGGTCATGTGCTGTATAAAACGATGGCACGCGGGATCTCTTTTGTGCTGACCATCGTTGGTGATATGACGCTTGGCATTGGTCGTCTGGTCGGACGCTCGCTTGAAGCGGCTTTGTTGGAGTGGGACCGTAAGTCGGAGTTCACGGCGGATCGTGCTGGTTTGCTGGCCGTGCAAGATCCCCAGGTCATGCTCTCGCTGATGATGAAACTGGCTGGTGGTACATTATTTCAACGCGATGAAATGGATGCCTCGGAGTTTCTTAACCAGGCCAACCTTTATGAAGAAGTGGACTCCAATCTGCTTGATCGTTTGTATAAATTGTTGATGGTTTCTTCGGTGAGTCATCCCCTGACTATTGTACGGGCACGCGAGATTATGAACTGGTCGGAGAGCCGTGAGTATAATGATATTTTCGCTGGAAGCTATCCCCGTGTCGTTCACCTGGGGACCAACGGCAATCAATCGAAAAACACAAATAGTGCTGATACCATCGTCAACGACCCGGTGCTGATCGTCTGTCCTCACTGCGGACGCGAACAGACCAACCGCCGTTTTTGCAGCCTTTGTGGCAGCCCGATTGCATAAATACCAAATTAAAGCAAAGAGCGTGGTTGCTGTAGCGATCACGCTCTTTGCTTTGCTGGTGAAAATACCCCTCTGCAATCGCTTTATAATGGTATAATAGGAAGTGTAAACCCGGCTGAAGAGGAAGCGTATGAGTATAAGTAATCAGAATAATCACAATGGTAATCACACGAACCATACAAGTAGAAAAGATAAGAAACATAGTTCGAGCTACCAATCGTACAGGAACAAGGGCCATTCTATTATCACCGAGGATGAGCGTTTTCTCACCAGGCCAACCAGACCATTAGGCGCAGAACCTGAGCAGGCCGCCGTTGACTCGCATGCATTCGAGCGAGCGTTAAACTTCGATTTCACCATCACCGACCCCTGGCGCGTCATGCGCATCATGAGCGAGTTCGTGAACGGCTTTGATGCACTGGCGCACATTCCGCCTTCGGTCGCCGTTTTTGGTTCTGCGCGTCTCACGCCTGAGAACCCGAATTATACCGCGGCTGTGGAAACGGCTAGATTGTTGGCGAAAGCGGGCTTTGGCATTATTACCGGTGGCGGGCCAGGCATGATGGAGGCGGCAAACAAGGGGGCGCAGGCAGGCGACGGACTATCGGTTGGCTGTAACATCGAATTGCCGTTTGAACAGCACTCTAATCCGTACCTGGATATCGATTTAGAGTTTCGATACTTCTTTGTGCGCAAAACGCTCTTCGTGAAATACTCGAATGCCTTTATCATTTTTCCCGGTGGCTTCGGCACTATGGATGAGTTGTTCGAGGCGCTGACGCTGATCCAGACAAAAAAAGTGAGCAATTTTCCGGTTATTCTCTATAATTCGAAGTTTTGGGGTGGTCTGGTCGATTGGATGCGTGATGCTATGCTCAACCTTGGGACGATTTCTAAAGAGGATTTGTACCTGCTACGACTCTCGGATAGCCCGCAACAAATGTGTGACTGGGTGGTCAACTCGTACCATCGCAATAATCAACTAGAGAAAGTTGCTCCAAATCGAGAAACCTCTATACGCTAGTGGAGCGTAAGGATAATGTAGTGGGAAGAATGCCTGCAATGGTTGCAGAAACCGATTTATCGGTTTCTGCAACCATTAATGCTGCTGTTTCCCCTCCCCTTATTTTGCGTTCACGCCCGTGGTATTGGCTCTGCGTTTCAAGAGAATGGTGCTGAGCGGCGGGAGTGTTAGGAGGATAGAATCAGGGCAAGCGTGCCAGAATACTGGTCCACTGGGCATCGGTTGATTGTTGACCAGTCCGCTACCACCATACTCAGGTGCATCGCTATTTAATAGTTCGTAGTACTCGCCAGGATGCGGCACGCCTAAACGGTAGCCATGATGGGGCACGGGGGTAAAATTGCACACAAAAACCAGCGTATCGTCTTCGTGTTTGCTGCGGCGCTGGAATGAGATGACGCTGTTATCCGAATCGTAGCAGTCGATCCAGGCAAAACCTTCGGGATCACAGTCAAGCGCACTGAGTGCGGGTTCTTGCTGGTATATCTTGTTAAGATCGCGCACAAAGTCGCGTAGTTGCGCGTGGTGTGGGTCGCTTGGGGGCGTGAGCAGGTGCCAATCCAGGCTTTCTTTATAGTTCCACTCGCGCCATTGCCCAAATTCTCCCCCCATAAACAACAGTTTTTTCCCTGGATGTCCCCACATATAGCCGTAGAACGCGCGCAAATTCGCAAAGCGTTGCCATAGATCACCCGGCATCTTGGTGAGCAACGACCCCTTTAAGTGCACGACTTCATCATGGGAGAGTGGCAACACAAAGTTTTCCGAGTAGGCATACATGAGCGAGAAGGTGATGGCGTTGTGATGATAGCGGCGGTGAATAGGATCAAGATGTATATACTCTAGCATATCGTGCATCCAACCCATATTCCACTTGAAGGAAAATCCCAACCCGCCGACGTAGGTTGGACGTGAGACCAGGGGCCATGCGCTCGACTCCTCGGCGATGGTGATGGTTCCGGGTACTTGTGAGTAGACGGCTTCGTTGAGTTGACGCAGAAATGTAACTGCCTCAAGGTGTTCGCGCCCCCCATGCTGATTGGTAACTGACTCGCCTTCTGGCCTCAGATAATCCAGATACAACATAGAGGCCACAGCATCGACGCGCAGGCCGTCAATGTGGTATTCGCGTAGCCAGAAGAGCGCGCTACCAATGAGGAAGTTTTGTACCTCGCTGCGGCCGTAATCAAAGACGTAGGTGCCCCAGCCTTTGTGCTCGCCTTTGCGTGCATCGGAGTATTCATAGAGGTGGGTACCATCGAAGTAGCTGAGCGCGTGTCCATCTTTGGGGAAGTGTGAGGGGACCCAATCGAGAATGACGCCGATGCCTTGCTGGTGCAAATAATCGACGAAGTACTTGAAATCCTCTGGTGAGCCAAAACGGCTTGTTGGCGCATAGTAGCCGGTTACCTGGTAGCCCCAGGAACCGTCGAAAGGATATTCGGTGATTGGCAGCAGTTCGATATGCGTAAAACCCAGATCCTTCGCGTAGGTTGCCAGGGTTGGTGTCAACTCACGATACGTCATGAAGCGATCTTCTTCGACTGCGCCTTCCTGGTGGCGTTCGGGAATGTGACGCCAGGAGCCAAGGTGCACTTCATACGTGGCTATAGGAGCATTCAAGATGGGCGTGTGTTCACGTTGTTGCAGCCATGCTTCATCGTGCCAGGTGTAGTTTTCTAGCTCGACCACTTTACTAGCGGTGTTGGGCCGTAATTCGCATGCGAAGGCGTAGGGGTCGGCTTTATCTACGCGATAGTTGTCAACGTGGGAGTAGATGGCATATTTGTAGAGGCTACCGGTTGCCAGACCCGGCACAAAACATTCCCACACTCCCAGGTCTTGATGGCGTAGCCGCATAGGAGTGGTTCCACGATTCCACTGATTGAAGTCACCAATCACTGAAACTGAGCGCGCGTGCGGTGCCCATACGGCGAAATTCACGCCCGTTATGTCATCGACGGTACGCGGGTGTGCTCCCATTTTTTTGTAAATGTGATAATGCTTTCCTTGCCCAAACAGATACAGGTCAAAGTCGCTAAAAATAGAAGGGATGTTGCTCGCCGTTCTTTTTGCAGAGACGCTCTTAGGCTGCTCTGATTGTGCATCGCTTGTCACTGAAAAACCCCTCAGTGTACTTTTATTTCAGCTTTTTCCTGCTTAAAGCATAGCATATTCGGCAAGGCTTTTTCTACCATACTACGACAATGGCGAGATTCCATGTCAGATACCCCCACTTAAAAGGCGGGGCTTGTGTCTGAACTTCACCGCAACTCAGCATAGCGGGTCAGCCGTGCTGCTTTAGCTTCTTTGTCCGACACATCAGGGGCTAATGACAACAGCCCCGTCCTTATCCAGTCTTGCCGGATAAGGAGCGTTCGCATGGTGATATTCCGCGCGCCG
>DATAYF010000671.1:0-13680 GCA_036272735.1 Ktedonobacteraceae bacterium | reverse complement strand
CGAATTTACTAGTTGGGTATATATTTATTTAGCAAGCATATGAAGGAACTTCTATCCAAAAGCCATGAATAAAATGCTCTCGACTATACTGAGCTCCCAAGTAAGCCGAGAGCATCCTGTCTATTTGGGAGACATTAAGTCAGATATCCCATGCGTGAACGCAGGGGCTTGTATCTGGCCTCGGCCGCAGTTCTGGTCTCCCTTGCGCAATGCCAGCTTTGGTTTCACTGACCGATACAGCAGGGCGTTCTGACTTCTTTTTTAATACGGCAAAGTACTGCTGCTTTTCACCTTACAGCAGCCCAAACAAACGCAACATCGCTCCCAGGCAGCCGTTGCGTTCTTCGTTGCTAGTGAGTGTCGCTTCGGGGACGCTAATGAGTTGTTTCCACTGCGCGGACGTGCTATTGAGGTCGGCTGGCAGTAAGGTTGTGCGCAGGTTGTGTTTGGGGCGCAGGGTAATCGTTGGCTTCAAACCAGGATTATAGCCGGGCACGGCCTGTGGTGTGTAACGTTGCAGGATCAGCGCCAGCACCATCTTGGCCTCCAGTTGCGCGAATGGCATGCCGATACACATGCGGGGTCCACCACCGAAGGGGAAGTAGGCACCGGGCGTGATGGTTTCACTGTGATCGGGGTCCCAGCGCTCAGGGCGGAACGTCTCCGGCTCATCCCAAAATTCGGGCAGGCGGTGAATGACCCACTGGCTCAACATGATCATCGTTCCGGCCGGGATGTGCACGCCATCCAACTCGAAATCTTGCACGACAAAGCGGGCTTGCATCCAGGCTGGCGGGTAGAGTCGCATTGACTCGTTTAACACCCACTCAAGGTAGGGTAGCTTTGTCAGATCATCCATCGTTGGCGTACGCCCAGCCAGCACGCTGCGTAGCTCGTCCTGTAACTTTTCGCGTACCTGGGGGTATTTCGAGAGCAGGTAGAAGGTCCAGGTGAGCGAGATCGCCGTGGTTTCGTGCCCGGCCGCCAGGAAGGTCAACATATGATCGCGAATCTGCTTATCCGTCAGGTTCGTTTCAGGGGTCGCGCCACTTGGTGCCGTGATCAGCATGGAAAGCATGTCGTTTTGCTCGTGGTTATTTTCGCGGCGTTGCGCAATCAGTGTATAAATAATCCTGTCGAGCTGGCGTGTGGCTGCCAGGCGTTTGCCATAGCCGGTAACGGTATTATCGATGTGAATATTGAGTAGATCTTCGGCCGTGCTGGTCGAATTGCCGAGCATGGCGTTAAAATTGTCACCCAGCGCGCTCAACTGGTTAGAAAGGTCGAGGCTGAACAGGCATTTGCTAACGATACGCAGCGTCAACGCCTGCATCGCGCTCGACATATCCAGTGTGTCGCCGGTATGCCAGCTTTGCAAAAGTTCCTGTGTGTATTGCTCGATGGTGCTGGCGTAGCCTTCGACCTGTTTTTTGTGAAAGGCTGGTTGCACGGCACGGCGCTGCTGGCGATGCTGCTCCCCATCAATGGTGAGCAAACCTTCATTGGCGACGCTCTCGTCGTTGCGTTGTGGCCCCATGCCCTCATTCGAGAAGGTACGTGGATGCTCAATCAACGCGTAGCGTACGTATTCGGGACGGAACAGCACCACTAAAGGCGTGCGCCCCATGTGGATGGTTGCCATATTGCCATAGCGGCGTTGCAATTGTTGCATATAGCCGAGTGGATCGCTGCGCAGTGAGAGCAGGTTCCCGATATAAGGCATGGGTCGGGGTCCTGGTGGAAGCGTGGCCTTGCCTGTAGGTGTATCTTGCGCAATAGTTGTCATGCTGCAATCCTCTTCTCGTTGTCGATATAGTGCACAATACTTTGTTCGTTTCTCTCTAAGCATATAGCACAAGTGGTTACAAGTACAATAGCCTTTGCATATGGGATCAGGTCTTTTCGGTAGCCCTGATACGCCCAAAAAGAGAGCTATTCGCGTTTTGATCCACCTCAGAGAATTTCCCGAACAGTAGAGTTTACAATTACCTCCCGCTTTTATACATATTCTTTACAGCTACCTGATATTTTTTTGATAAAAGTTCCTTATACTTCACGTTTGAAAAGGTTGGAATCTTCGTATAGATGGTTCCAGGCCAGGTAATCGAATAGTACTGAATAGGAGCAACGTATATTTTATGGGTATAATCTTACGCGGCATAGGAAATGTGCTACGCAATCCGGTACGGCTGATCCTGGTGGTGGTATTGCTGGGCGCGAGTCTTATGTTTGTCGCAGCGATGGTCAGCCTGAATAGTAGCGCCCAGCAGCAATTGACGAACGTTCACAAAGACGTTGGTACCACGATCACCATTAACTATGCGCAGAACGACGCAGGCCAATTTGGTGGTAACTTCGGCGGCAACAATACGAATGGAAGTGGTGGAGGTAGCGGGAATGGGGCAAGAGGTGGCTTCGGCGGTGGTTCCTTTCAAGGTGGTGGAACTGGAGGTTCTGGCGGTGGCAATGGTGGAAGTAGTAATACGCCAAGAGGGTTTGGCAATATTACGACGACTCCTATTCCGAGTAGTGTGGTAACTGAGGTTGCGGCAGTGTCAGGCGTGGCCAGTACCCAGGAGACACTCAGGCGCTCAGATACCGACAACACGCTCAAAACAACTTCGATTCAAGGTGCCAATGGCAATTCATTTAGCCTTCCACCCACTGTTTATGGTATGTCACCAGGTGATACACAATTTACTTTGGGTGGTGGAAGTACCCTGGCTCTTACTTCAGGAAAGAGCTTTACCAGTAGCGATGCATCTGCCAATGTTGCGATGATGGGCAAGACATTGGCGGCCTCCAATAACCTGAAAGTTGGCTCGACCTTCACATTGAAAGGGAAGAAACTGACCATTGTTGGCCTGTTCTCTACGGGTTCGGACGCATTTTCCTCCAGCACCATTGTCCTACCTTTGAAGACGATGCAGACCATTTATGCTGTGCAAGGGGTAGATTCCATTACGGCACATGCAGCGACCTATGAGCAAGTTCCGACGGTCACTTCGAGTTTGCAAAAGAAACTTGGCTCAAAATACGATGTTGTTGCTGGAAATAACCTCTATCAAAGCACTTTCAATGCGCTCAATGTTGCGCAAAATAGTATCACACTGGCGCTGTATGTTTCTATCGCTGTCGCCGCGATTGTGATCATCTTCGCTGTCTTCGTGATTGTACGTGAGCGTACCGTAGAGATTGGCACATTGAAAGCGATTGGTGCTTCTCATTGGCAGGTGATCAGACAATTCTGGGGTGAAGTGTTCGCGATGAGCGCGCTTGGCTCGATTGTTGCCATTATTCTGCTCGCTGTGTTTGGCCCAATGATCTCACAAAAGTTTAATATTGCCACTCCGACCAGTACAGCTTCAGGAGGCGCTGGTGGAGGCCCTGGAGGTTTTAGAGTCTTTGGCGGAGGTCGTGGCGGCATCTTTTCTCAGGCATCGTCACAG
Source organism: Ktedonobacteraceae bacterium (assembly GCA_036272735.1). Classification (GTDB taxonomy): domain Bacteria; phylum Chloroflexota; class Ktedonobacteria; order Ktedonobacterales; family Ktedonobacteraceae; genus DATAYF01. Next base: position 10,231 of record DATAYF010000671.1, on the reverse strand, counting down.
CTTCGGAATATTCACCTGGCTACCGCTACGCTGAATCTAGAAACCCTGTTGATCATCGTTGGTCTGGGTATTGCGCTAGCGGTCATTACCAGTATCATTCCCGCCTGGTATGTTGCTCGTATCAAGCCAGCCGTTGTACTTCGACGAAGTTAATGCATAGTATGAACCCAAAGGATAGAATGTTATGGACGTAAAACCCTCCACTGAGCAGACGCCAACTGAAGACCTGACGTCAGTTGACGGGCAGGTACCAAATGATGAGTTAGTAGCAAGCGCAGAGCAGGCACCAAACGATGATGGTTCGAGGCAAGGTGAGCAGAGACCTGCTCTAGAAGAGAAACGTGTCACCATTCTGGCGGAAGGATTAAGTAAGCACTTTCGCAACCAGGGTGAAGTTATCAAAGCGGTTGATAATGTAAGCTTTGCCTTTACTGAAGGCCAGTTTATCTCGATTATGGGCCCGAGTGGATGTGGAAAATCGACTCTGCTCTACATCCTTGGTGGTTTGGATAAAGCGACATCTGGCGAATTGGTTGTAGATGGTGTAGATGTACGGCGACTTTCGCCTCGTCAGGAGCATCTGTTCCGCAGAGAAAAATTGGGATTTGTCTTTCAATCCTTTCACCTGGTGCCAAATTTGAGTGCATTGGAGAATGTTGTACTACCGATGCAGCTCAAAGGAGGTAAATCGAGCCGCTTTATGCGTGAGAGAGCACGCGACCTGCTCATCCAGGTGGGTATCAATGAAGATCGTCATCAGCATAGGCCTGCTAAACTGTCGGGTGGACAGAAGCAACGTGTAGCGATTGCTCGTGCTCTGGCTAATGATCCGCAAGTGATTTTAGCCGATGAGCCAACTGGAAATCTTGACTCTCGTAACGGCAAAATCATTATTCAGTTGCTGAAACAATGGTCGGGACGGGGGAAAACAGTGATTGTGGTTACCCATGATTCAGGTATAACCAGTATCGCCGATGTAAAAATTCGCTTAGAGGATGGTCATATCGAAGAGATAAGTAATTACACAACTCCCACACCGCGTAGTATTACGCTTGTTCGCAAGAAGAAGAAACGCCGCTCATAGACAACTACCCTTTCGGCATTTTACTGGGTAACAACTCTTAGAGGAAACCTTCGGCGGCTGAATTACGGATCGGGAACGAACGTAATTCAGCCGCCGAAGGTTTTTCTTTGTCTCTTGTTGTTACCTTGACGCGCTTATAGGCGTGATGTAGGTAACAATCGCTTGATGGTGACAGGTTGGAATAACGAGCGACGAAGCTTTGTTCAATATTACAGTAGCCATGCATTTACGTGTGTGGTAGAATACATATATCACCTGAAACCTTGCACCCAGAGACCCAGCATTATACATCGCTCGTTATACTATGGTTAGAGCGTCTATTTTTCCACTGATTGCGCTTTCACCTGGACCGGTACTTCATCAAATGAACCAGACCGAGATAACGTCTCGACACATTGCCACGTTTATTAATACCATCTCAAGACAAGAAAGGAGCGGGCATACCTTTTCCACAAAGGTGCCCCCGACAATTCGAACTATGTCACTATTCTCAACAACGCCACGCGTTGACTTTCCTGAAAACCAACAACCATCTATTCAACATCCACAGCAGGCGCATTATCCGCAGCACACTCCTACCGCCCCAGAAGAGACCTTTCAGGCAGCAGGTATCCTCGACATCTCACAGGAAGGTTTTGGCTTGCTGCGTGGCGAGCGTTTGCTTCCTGGGTCGCATGACACCTACGTTTCGGCTTCGCAGATCCGGCGCTTCGGTCTGCGACTTGGCGATTTAGTGAGCGGGCAAGCGCGTCCTCCCAAGGAGCGCGAACAGTTCGCGGGCCTGCTACGTGTTGATACCGTCAACGGACGAGACGCGGAAAGCTCCAAGCAGCGCCCTTCCTTTGATAGGCTCACCCCGGTTTACCCCGACAAACCTTTCAACATGGAGACCACGGCGAACAACCTTTCAGGTCGCTTGATTAACCTGGTAACTCCTATCGGCCAGGGGCAGCGTGGCCTGATCGTTTCGCCACCGAAGGCCGGTAAAACAGTGTTGCTGAAAAACATCGCCAACGGCATCACGCAAAATCATCCTGAGACGCACCTGATGGTCGCGCTTGTAGGCGAGCGACCGGAAGAAGTGACCGATATCAAACGTTCCGTGCAGGGTGAGGTCTTTAGCTCCACGTTCGACGAGCCAAGTTGGGCACATACGCGCCTGGCGGAAATGGTCATCGCCCGTGCTAAGCGCCTGGTCGAAGAGGGGCACGATGTGGTCATCTTGCTCGATAGCCTGACGCGCTTGAGCCGTGCCTATAACCTGGATGTTGAACCCAGCGGGCGCAGCCTCTCCGGTGGTCTTGATCCTAGCGCCATGATCGAGCCGAAGCGTTTCTTCGGGGCCGCGCGTAAAGTCGAAGAGGGTGGAAGCCTGACCATTCTGGCAACCGTGCTCGTCGATACCGGCAGCCGTATGGACGACGTGATTTACGAGGAGTTCAAAGGCACCGGCAATATGGAGCTGGTCCTCAACCGTAAACTGGCTGAGCGCCGCATCTTCCCGGCTATCGACGTTTCGCTGTCGGGCACACGCCGCGAAGAGTTGCTTTATGATGCGCCAACCTATCGCGCCGTGATTACGATGCGTCGTATGTTCTCCTCGCTTACCGACCAACAAGGCCACGAGGCGATGGAGGCTCTGCTGCAACAAATGTCGAAAACCGACACCAATTTCGAGTTCCTCGCCACCTTGTCGAAGCGCCTGGCGTAATTCTTGACTATCAGGAAGCGTATTACTTGTGTTTATACGCTTCGTCGGCATATACTCAGTGCTAGAGGCAGTAACTTTCTGCTTCTAGCACTTTGTTATTTTAGTAAGATGTAGAACATAGATAACCTTCAAGTATAAAGCAGGAGCTAAGTATATACATGACGAAGAGCATTCTCTTTTGTTACGCTCACCCCGACGATGAACTGGGCGTTGTCCCGCTCGTGACGCGCTACGCGGCTGAAGCTGGGGCATACACAACACTTATCTGCACCACCGATGGCGATGTGGGCACCGTTGATCCCGAATTCCTCAAAAATTACGCTTCGATCACTGAATTACGGCTCGCCGAACTGGATGCTGCAACCAAAGCTGCCGGTTTTAGCGAGGTCGTCGCCTTTGGATATCGCGATAGTGGCATGATGGGCAGCGCCGATAACGAGCATCCCGATTGCTCCTGGCAGGCTCCACTCGAAGAAGTCACGCAGCGCGTCGTCGAGGTGATGCGCCGTGTTCGCCCGCAGGTGGTTGTGACCTTCAATACTTTTGGCGCGTATGGGCATCCCGACCACATCAAAATCAATCAGGCTACGCTCGCCGCCTTCCAGCAGTTGCAGTCGGAGCCGGACCACCCACAAAAATTATACTATACCACCGGTCCCAAAGCGCTGTTTAGCCTGATGGTTACGTTGATGCGACTACGTGGCAAAGATCCCAGAAAAGCTGGTCGCAACCATGATACGGACCTTGTAGCAGCGCTCGACGCTACCGATGCGGCAACCACGAAGGTTGCCGTTGCCAGATATCTTGCGCCGAGCTGGAAAGCGATGGATTGTTACCCCAGCCAGGTGCAAATGCCCCCGCTCGTACGCCGCTTCAGAAAAATCCTGGGTTCGCTTTTGCAGGGCAGTGTCGCGCTCGTGCGTGTCTATCCCGAACCACGTCTCGGCGACAAGCTTGAACGCGACCTCTTTGCAGACACTACTGATGTGGCCGTTCATCATGGTGTACCAGAGGAGCCGAGCAAGAAGTAAGATGCGGGGAAGCTAGAGCTGACCTCTGGCTTCCTCGCATGTATCTCGTATATCTGGCCTCAAATGATCAGACCGTAATCCGGTCGAGATCAGGCGAGGCACCAGAGTCATCGAAGAACTTGATGGTATTGTTGCCTGCATTCAGACGGACCGATACCTGCATCTCCTGCACCCGGTTCCAGTTGTTATCACTGTCTCCGTGGAAATCCAGGAGCACACCAGACGCTCCATTGAAGCTGGCATACATTGGTCTCCCGCTATCTCCATCGGTGTAATACACCGTCATCGTGTAGATGCCGGATTTCTGCTTGTTTACGTTGTTGAATTGGAGCGTGCCGCCGTTGCCCACGTTACCAACTTTCGCGCCGCCAGAACAGGTTGTACAACTAACGACCTGCGCATTTCCACCCAGCGTATTGGCGGGGGACTCCGCCTCGTAGGACGTATTTCCAGGATTGTGAGTAGGTGGCACGGGTCGCGAGCCGGGATGCTTCGGCCTCACGGTCAGCAGTCGAGAACCATGTGCAGGCAAGGAGGCACTGAAACTATTCGTGTACTGTCCTAGATTGCTGTGCTGCCACAAATCGCGCACAGACGCCGAACCTGTGAAGCCCAGGTCACGCCAGTTCGCCGTCACCGTGTTCTGGGAACTATCCAGATTAAAGAGCGCTACTGTGTAGGAGCCATCTCTATTTTTTGCGTACCAGACCTGCTGATTGCTGGACTGCACGACTGGCCTGGCTGGATGACCCGCCTGATCTACGGCAATCACTTCATCGTTGGTAAGCAATGAGAGACCGTAGCTATCTAGCTTCGTCAGATCGTCACCGCTATAAAGGGGAGCTGACTCGATAGCCCACAGGGTCATGTAGGTTTGTCGCTCGTCGTTGCTTATCCCATCCATGTTGCCGCTACCCACATCCAGCGAGTCCAGGTTATTCCAGCCACCCGGCTTTGCATCGTTAATCCAGGGCACGACATCAGTGAAGCGTTGTTTGACGGAATTGTTCCAGGTCACCAGCGTATTGCAGTAGCATTCCACGTCCGTATCAATGCGCCACCCATTAGCGTAGCGCTGCCAATAGTTGGCGTAGTTGTGATCCAGCGACCAGGAGATAGTCAATTGAATCGGCCTTCTGGTCTGTTTCAGAGCCTGGGACCAGGCTTTGACATCTGAACGATTGTCGGAAATGCTGGTATTATTGATTCCCGAACCGGGTGTCACGCCGTCCAGCTTCATGAAATCAACGCCCCAACTGGCAAACTCGTTGGCGATAGAATTGATATAGGCCTGCGCGCACGGCTTCGAGTAGTCAATAGCATAGGCACCGGTCCAGCCATTGGTCTTGCGCAGCGGCTGCACGGCGATGTCTTGCGCGTGACAACTGGTGCCATAGATCGGATAATTATTGTTATAGACGGCAAAGTCCATGCCTGCACCATAATAGATGCCCAGTTTCAACCCTTCATGGTGCACGTAACGAGCCACGGCTGCAATGCCGTCTGGGAAGCGACCGGTATAAGGGGCTGGGCGTCCGTAGGCATCGAAAGTAGCATTCCAGTTATAGTCCATCCACCAGCCAGCATCGATATTGATGTACTGGTAGCCATGTGACTGCAACTTCTGGTGCACGACATCAGCCTGCGCTTTGACGTTCGCTTCGGTGAGCCAGCGTGTGTTATAGCCTGGGTAGTTAGTGGATTCCAGGCTCCAACTACTCCAACCCATGTAGGGTTTCTGCGCCAAACTGCCAGATGCAGCCGAGTCACCTGGCTTGACCTTCGCCTCGGCTGAGGGTGTCGTACCGAGATAGGCACCCAGGCTCAGGCCGACGAATACGAGGAGTAGGAAGATACGAGCAAAACGAGAAATGATAGGACGAGGGAATTTCAAACGTTGAAACATACCGAAACCTCCTTGTAAGGTGTGTCCTAGAGGGCAAGAAACATTGCCCATGTCGTGTGATGGTTAGATGTGCACCTGGGCTGGTGAAAGAAAGAAGTGTCGCAACACCAGCGCACCGGCCCCCTGTGCCCAGCGATCATTGGTTACAGGCTCGATCAGCACCGGTAGGTCATCTCCCAGCCGAGAAAAAATATGCTCGTGCATGGCCTCGCGCATCGACACGAAGAGCAGGTCATCCGCGTGTACATGGATACCGGTAAGAATGATACACTCGGGATTAAAGACATTGACCATCGAGGCCAGCGCGGTTCCTAAGTGCTGTCCAGCCTGCATCAGTAGAGCACGCAACAGCACGTTACCCTGTTGCGCAGCGACACGGATTTCGTTGAGCGAGAGGTTGATTGGGAGTTGAGGATCGTTGGGGTGTGCCTGGCAGAGTTCGTGATAAATATCCAGTAAACTATGGTCTGCGACGTATGCTTCCAGGCACCCCTGCTTGCCGCATTCGCACTGCCTCCCATTTGGAACACAGGGAATATGACCAAATTCGCCACCCCAGCCACGTGCACCGCGATAAAGATCATCGTTTAGAAGCATCGCCATGCCCACTCCACGTCCCAGGGTGATAACAAGAAAATCATGATACTGTTTGCCGCAACCAAATAATTTTTCGTAGCTACCCAGACAGTTAACAACGTTATCAATATACACAGGCATGTGCAGCGCCTGAGAGAGCGGCGTGCTGATAGCCAGGTCGTGCCAATTATGAATCCAGTTATCAACGCTACTACCCGTCTGGGTGTTCACATTGCCAGGAAAGCCACAGCCGAGCCCGAGAATCTTGTCATGGGGCACAGCACAATCTTGCAAGAACTCTTCGACTTTGCCTGCGATGATCTGGACCGCGCTCTTAGGATCGCGTAGTGGAGCATGCCAGTAGGCACTCCTGACGATCTCGCCGAGCAGATTGAGCAGCACCACCACGATCTCATCGTTTTCCACCAGGCTGAGCCCAAGCACATAGCCGCCTTTAGCGTGCACTCGTAACAATCCCGCTTTACGCCCCAGGCTCGAAGCAGCGACGCCCTGTTCGATGATGAACTGGTGTTTGAGCAACTCAGAGGTAATACTGACTACCGTTCCTGTGCTCAGACCCGATAGCGCCACCAGTTGTGTCCGTGAAATAGGCGCCTGAGTGCGAATTAGATTCAGCAAGGTGCTCTGATTCATGCCACGCATTACATTGCGATCGATGGATACAACCTTGTTCACGCTACTCCTCCACGCGTTGCTACTTAATTCAGTCACTATCTGAATTAAGTATAGAGAGAAAGAAGCGTGTTGTCAACCTGCTGCCTGTACTGAATATAACCGATAGTAGTAATCTCTGATGCTGCGTTGGTCGTAATAGGTTGTATAATAGATTAGGAAGCGATAGGCCCCATCTAGAATGGCTTTCTTTTCCCAAACATATCTTCATTTGGCCGTGTGAATATTGGTGCTCTTATCGGCTTGTATACAGTGTGTAAGATGATTATGCATAAGAAAAGGAGATTACAGTATGGTCAACGTAGCACTACTTGTTCAGTTGGAAGCAAAACCTGGAAAAGAGGCGGAAGTTGAGAGCTTTCTGCGTGGAGCCTTACCATTGGTTCAGGCGGAGCCAGCAACCACCGCGTGGTTCGCGATACGCCTGGGACCCACGACTTTTGGTATCTTTGACGCCTTCCCGGATGAGGCGGGTCGACAAGCACACCTGGCAGGCCCAGTTGCGGCAGCGCTGATGCAGAAAGCGCCTGAACTGTTCGCGCAGCCACCCGCCATCGGCAGTATCGATGTGCTCGCGTCCAAACTGCCTTAACGAGGCCGTGTCTTAGAAAAAGCATAGGGATAAACGCATAAAGGAAGCTTAATGGTTTCGCGAAACCATTAAGCTTCCTTTATGCGTTTATCCCTGGTAGTAGGTTAGCGCGTATGCCAGGACTGGGCGGTCTGGTCGACCAGGCGCAGGGCGGCGTGGCTGCCCATTTCATCGCCTTTTTCAAAGTCACCCTCGATGCGCCCCATCTGGTTGGTAACGTAGGCGAAGCAGACGATATTGTAGCTTTTGGCGGTGGCCAGGGCGTAGAGCGCGGCTATCTCCATCTCGACGGCCAGGATGTCGTTTTCTTCGCAGGCGGCAATCATGGCCTCGGTTTCTCTGAACGGGGCATCAGTGGTCCAGGTTTTGCCGCTATAGAGGGGGATGTTGCCGTGGTTCCAGGAGGTATACAGCATTTCTTGCAGGGTAGGATGCAGCGTGCTGTACTTTGTAGGTGGTAAATAATGGTAGCTTGTGCCTTCGTCGCGCAACGCCTTTTCCACTAGCACAACGTAAGGGGGCGTGCCGAGCGAGCGTATCTGTCCGGCCGATGAAATACTGATGAGCAGCTCGCAGCCTGTGGCGAAGAGTTCTTCCGCCACAAGTACGGCGAAGGGAGCGCCAACCGCACGTCCAATGATGCCATATTCTACGCCTTCATAGTCGAATATATCCATATTGCTATGATAGCAGGCCCAGCATGGGTGTTGTCGGGCCTGCCCAGTTTTGCGCAAATAATCGACCAGATCACCGTCGGGATCGAGGATACATATGGATGGGACCTTGCCCACAAGCACTTGCTTTTGTCGACGGGCCTCACGTATCAGGCTTTCAGGCGTAAAAACTGATGGTGCATTATAATTTTTGTGCGTAAGGATAGGCGCGTATTCCCGAATATCCTGTTCTAGCATCTAAAACAATCTCCCTGCTACCAGTTTATGTAGAGATAATCTATCCACCAGGGGAAAAGACACGAGTTTTCTGGGAGAGATACCCCCAGTGTGCATACATGTGTTGGGTATGTGAACGAGGACGTTTTTCTGGTTCCCCCTGACGTAAAATCAGCCATCTCTCGCTAACACGTCTCACGGCCTTCATTTTTGCATGGGACTGTTTTCTGTGCGTATAGAAATAGTATCGGTTGCTGATTGGGTATCGTCGTTACCGTTCGAAACAGAACGCCACCAAACCCGCCTACCAGGCTCATCTAGGGGCAATCCATAGGTATCAAGCACGTTATGCTTATCCGTTCTGATAGGCCCGTGTCTGATAGTATCCTTGGACGCTGTACCCCTAGTACCATAGCTTGTGTGCGAATACTTGCCCACGTTCTTTCTGGTAGATGCTCCTGTATCCAACGGCGGGGCATGGTTGGATAAATTTCGTGTAGGAATTGCTTCTCTTCATCACTCCACGTGGGGCCGCGCCCATTCTGCCAGATATAGGCCGTATCCACAAAGTTAAATCCCAAGTACGGGGACCAAACAATAGTTATAGTGAACCATCCCGTTGCAATTTGGTCAAGGGTGATAGAAGAAGTGGCTATTCGTATGAGCCGTTGCTTTTCCTCCAACTTCCATTTACACCAACAAGAGGGCGCTTCACACAAGAGACCCCGGCCCTCTTCCAATTCTTGCCGTGCTTTCTCTTCCTGCTCATGCTTTTTCTTAATCTATCCAATACTATTCTCAAGTTTTTTCTTCTTTATTCTGTTTCTCCTCAAATACTCCTCACTTTCAATACCAAAGTTGATACGATAATCTTTATCCAAATCGGCTATTCCTTGTCGATATTCAGCTATGGTCTTATCAATGTTCGTAACTGTCGTAGACCCTTCCTGTGCAAGCACCCGGAACTGCTCATAAATGGTAGGCTCAAGTGGCTTGTTTTCAGCCTCTACCACCTCGCCCCGTGCTACTATTCCAATCGATGGGTCATAGTCATACTGTGCGGGACTCTTTACAACGGTTATGCATTGGTGTGGGTGTTGTGGGTTGCCCCCGTGGGTACACTGGTAACAACCCCACCAATGCCAGGTATGCTAGCAGCATCGTGAAGCTTCTTGTACTTTTCCAACCAATAAAGGACGCGATCAGAGACAATTTTGTCCAGGTCATCAGTATACAGGGAAGCAACGGCATAGCCCGATGACGGCCCCAGCAATGCCGGGGGGTTCACAATTTTATAGGCTAATTTTCTGTCCCCTTGAGAAACAACGTACACAGCATACGTACTTGAGCCTATCATAGGGCCGCCATTGCGCCTTACAGTCATCCGAGTGCGAAAGCCCCTGTGTTTCAACCAGGGGATGAAGCGCCGTTCCTTGTGTGAGAGGGGAGGGAGACCCCGAACGGCTTGAACCCCAGGGAAACCCTTGACAGGCCCCATGGGGTTCGCTACACTTAGAACAAATATTCTTTTCTCAGAAAGGCAGGCGGATGGCACGCAAGCGCACAAAGCATACAGACTCCAGGCAGGAGACCGACAAGCAAAGCCCGCGACCCCCCACCTTTCTGCTCGAATTGCCTCTGGTCGTCGACGAAGGGCAGGCCAAACGCCTGCGTGCTCACCTGGAAGTGGGCAGACAACTCTACAATGCGCTGCTCTCCGAAGGCCAAAGGTGCTTGCGTCGCATGCG
>DATAYF010000670.1:0-4675 GCA_036272735.1 Ktedonobacteraceae bacterium | reverse complement strand
CCAAATGGTGATACCGCTGGCGAACCTCGATGGACCTGACGATAAAGAAAGAGAGAAGCCAGAAAAAGAAGGACACACAGGCCAGGAAGCGCCACAAGGAGAACACGAATGTCACTTAAACCACAAGCGATCTCTCCAGTGCCTGCGGAAACCGCGCGCATAGCACGAGCTGCGTACCCCAAAGGCAACGTGTACATGCAGATGCGTGACGTGTTGGGAAGCATCTATACCGATGAGGATTTTGCGGACCTCTTTCCCAAGGACGGGCAACCAGCCGGGGCTCCGTGGCGGCTAGCCCTGGTCACTGTGATGCAATTTGTGGAGAACCTGTCTGATCAGCAAGCGGCGGATGCGGTGCGCGGACGGCTCGATTGGAAGTACCTGCTTGGCCTGGAACTGACCGATCCGGGATTTGACGCCTCAGTGCTCTCCGAATTTCGCGCTCGTCTGATCAACCAGCATGCCGAAGAGCGCTTGCTGGAGAAAATGCTCACCCTCTTTCAGCAAAAAGGCTGGCTCAAAGCGCGCGGTCGCCAGCGCACCGATTCGACGCATGTGCTAGCCAAGATCCGCGCCCTCAATCGAGTGTTATGCGTCTGGGAAACGATGCGTGCGGCGCTCAACAGTCTTGCGGTGGCTGCTCCCGACTGGCTGCGTGCCCACAGTCAAGCAGAATGGGTGGAGCGCTATGGACCGCGCAGTGAAGATTCGCGTGTGCCTGTGGGAGAAGCAGAACGAAAGGCCTTAGCCGAGGAGATTGGGCAGCAAGGCAGAGAATTGCTTGAGGCTGTCTTTGATCCCAGCGCGCCGGAGTGGCTCCGTCATATTCCGACAGTTGAGATCTTACGACAGGTGTGGGTCCAAAACTACCAACGCAGTGATGATGCGGAACGCCCGGCGTGCTTCCGAGAATATTCCTCCCCCCTCGTATTACCTCAGTTCTCCTTACGATGCTCAAGCGCATTACAGCAAGAAGCGGAGCACTACCTGGGTGGGCTACAAGGTCCACCTGACCGAAAGCTGTGAAGCAGAACTCCCCTTGGTGATTACCCATGTGGAAACAACCGCCGCTCCCGTTACTGACGAGACAATGACAGCCACCATTCATGCCGAACTAGAACGCAAACATCTCGTTCCCGCTGAACACATCGTCGATACGGGCTACGTGGACGCCCAACTCCTGGTTGAGAGCCAGCGGGACTACCAGATCAATCTGGTCGGACCAACACGCAAAGATTGCCGATGGCAAGCCAGCCAGCGCACGGGTTTTGACGTCAGCCACTTTCTGATCGATTGGGATCAGCAACAGGCGACGTGTCCAGAAGGGCACACGAGCATCAGTTGGGCTCCGGTCCTGGACAAGTGGAACAACGAGATCATCCAGATCCGGTTCTCGACCATCGATTGTCAGCCATGTCCCTCTCGCTCGCTCTGTACCCGTTCTAGTCGCTGTGTACGCCGGACGGTCAGCATTCGTCCGCAAGAACAGTATCAGGCTTTGAAGCAGAGGCGGGAGCAGGAGCAGACGAAGGACTTTACCCAGCTCTATGCTAAGCGAGCCGGGATTGAGGGCACGCTCTCGCAAGGTGTTCGGGTCATGGGGTTGCGTCGTTCCCGCTATATTGGGCAGGAGAAAACGCATCTACAACATATTGCCACGGCTGCCGCTCTCAACATGGTTCGCAGTATGGCATGGTTTAACGGCCTTCCCCGTGCTCAGACTCGGCGTTCTGCTTTTGTTCGCCTCTATGATGTTGCTTAAAGGGATTCGCCAGCGGTATCAGATTTGATCCTCCCTTGAAAAAGGGAATCGCTAAGGGGAGGTCGCAGAGCACAAAGACACCTGAAGCCAACTGATATGCACGTCGTTGGCTGCATTTGTGCTAACGTTGTTTCCTGGTTTCGACGAAGCGGCTGGGGAGGTGGGCTCCAACTTCACCTCATAGCCGAGCTTCTCTAACCGGCGAACGAGTCGTTTCTGGACCGCTTGCCGGTCCCACTCATCAAAGTAATTGCCTCCTAATTCTTTATAGTCTTCGTCTTCTGACAAGACATGGTAGATCACCACCAGGAGCGTGTGCCCGACGGCAATCGTCGCCTTCTTGCCTCCTCTGCGAAGGACGAGTCGTTGGTATTGAGCAGAAAGGTAGGAATCTTTGCAGTGGATAGCAGCATGGGCTGCTTCCACCAGGGCAGAACGAAGCCATGGGCTGCCGGATGCCGCGTCTTTCCGCTCAAACGTTTGCCCCCGCTCTCATTGTTGCCTGGGCACATCCCTGCCCATGAAGCTAAATGTCGCGCATCAGGAAAACGGCTCATGTCCGATCCAATCTCGGCCAAGATCACTTCCGCCAAGCGCCGCTTGATCCCTGGGATTGTCGAGAGTCGCTGGATCTGGTGCGCGTATGGGACGCAAGCGCTCAGCAATCTCCGTGCTCATGCGCTGGGTGGCTTCATCAAGTGTGTCGATATCAGCGAGCTGCTCTCCGATCAGAAAGCAATGATGGGATTTGAGCTGCCCTTGCAGGGCTTGCGCCAGCAACTCGCGTTTGGCACGCATCCTGCCCCGTGCCAGTTCGGCCAGGACAGCGGGATCGACTTCCCCAGCCAATAAAGCAGCCAGCATGTCGCGCGCCGATCTGCCCATGACAGAGCTGGCGACCGAAGCCAGTTTGATGTTGGCCTCTTCCAACGTCTTTTGCAACCGGTTGATCAGACGCGTACGTTCCTGGGTGAGGCTCATGCGATAACGGGTCTGCTCACGGACCTCTCGTTGGGAAGTGGGAGGAACAAAACCAGGGCGAAGCAAGCCATGTTGCAACAAATCAGCGATCCATTCTGCATCCTTGAGGTCGGTCTTGCGCGAAGGCGACGGCTTTCAAGTGCTGTGCATTGACTACCAACACTTCCACATGGCCTTCCAGCACGTTAAAGATGGGTTTGAAGTCGGCTTGCTGTGCTTTCCATGGCGACATGGGTGATTCCCAAATCTTTGAGGCATTGGCGCAATCGAAGCAGATCTGGCGTCATGGGACAAAACGTTTGCCGCTCTTTGTGCCGGTGGCCTGATGAATCAAGAATGCTGGCGCACCCTACGACCGTTTTCTTATGGACATCCAGTCCCGCGCACTTCTCATACACAACGTTCATCATTCACCTCCATGGAGAAATGGACGGGTCACGGGATACCCAAGCTGGATCAAATTCTCCTTTGCGTGCGCGCCCTTATGGGAGCGACAGACGGTGGTGCTTGCGGGGTATCCTGGATCACACTGGTGGTCCGGGGCGCCTCGCGAGTATCCAACCGATCTCTGACGTTGCACCCGCCCTGCGAGTATTCTACTCTTTTTCATGCGCGGTGGTGCGCCCTGGCGCATGACTCACTGGTGGCGAAGTCAGAAACGACGCTCATTCTGAGCTTGAAGAGGTGGACTGCCCGGACTGGGTGCATGATACACGGTATGCGAGGCTGTCTACCCCCTGGTACACGATGCACCGGGCAGCCTCTGATGATCTGCTGCGGAAACGATTGGAAGCACAGACGCCCGAACCATTTGCGCGACACAACATTTTTTGCACGAACAAAGTGTGGGTAAGCAAGCGCGAAATGGCTGAGGCACTGCGAGCACGACGAAGACGGCAAGAGAAGCAACCAGCGTAAAACGCTGAGACGAGTGAAGCAGGTACGCCTGGTCGGGGTAACATTCCCGACCAGGCTTTTTGTTGTGGATGCCATTGGCCTGTGGTGGAGCGCTGGTTTGTGTCGCAGATCGAGCGCGCCCGGCAAGGCCGATAACGATCACTTTCCCGATGCTGGTGGTAAATGCCCTACCAAGTGAGCAGGTCTGGCCCTCAAATGTGAGAAATTGCCCTCAATCTTGAGCATTGGGACACACGTTTCCTGGAGAGCCGCTCTTCATCTGGCTTCTTTCACCGAAACCTTGTAAATTCCTCTGAAACTCCAGGGAAAAGTAAACACTGCCGTGCCTCCCTCTGTTTTATTGACGTTTCTCAGAATACTTTTCGTGTTTCTCTCACATAACGGTCCCAGAGGATTTCCGCAAGCCGCCTGGAAAGCTGCATCGCTGAAGAACGTTGCTGTTTCTTTTTCTCGCATACCTTTTCCTCTCGTAGTAAATTGGGTGAAATCAGCACAACTTTTGAGGCGAAACAGACAAAACCAGCGCAAAAACAGGGAAATTGACGATGGAGAATCTAGAGAAGCAGCCCTAGAGGCGGATTGTTTTCGCACCATTTTTGGAAATGGGTGAGGGTAGCGCAGGGTACATCTTGTGGTTCCAGCATGTGTTGGGCGTTTCCCAACTATTCCCATCTCCTTTGCGGGCTGTGTCAGCTTCGCTGGTACTGGGTCTCCATGCTCGTTGAGAGAACGGTACAATGTTGGCCCTCCCCCAAGATTGCCTTTCGACTTCCCAGCGAAGCCGGTGCGCATGCTCAACTGGCGCACGCCGTCGGAAAGCAGGATCGACTCCTCGCCGAGAGGTGACACACCATCTTTCAGTCCCGGCTCGGCTTTGTTCTGATTCCGGCGATGACGAGATCGAGCATGCGGTTGGCCCCATCAGGGTCGGACGCATGTTCGTTCACCATGACGATTCCGTAGACGAGTCGTAGCACGTCGACAAGGTGGACATCTGTTCGGATTTGTTCTGCG
>DATAYF010000669.1:0-11342 GCA_036272735.1 Ktedonobacteraceae bacterium | reverse complement strand
ATCTCATCCCCTCGTGTGCCCGGGCAGTCATGGCCTGGGAAGGTGCGGAGGCGCGCCTGCGGGTCGCCAACGCTCGGGTCCTTCAACGGGCGAAAGAGGGGCAGTCGTTGCCCCGAAGCTTTGGTGTTCCCAGAGCCAGAGCCCGTCTGCAGCCCCTCGACCTCAACATCTCGAGCGAAACGACACCAGAGCCAGCGTTCCTCGCCCGTCGAGGACACCTGGAAGCGTGGAAGCGCCGCTCAGAACCCCCGCTGCTTTAGCACGGGGAGCTTTCAGACCTATATGCCACCAAGGCCGGGAAAATTGTTTGGCAACGAAAACTTCCTGGTACCCGGGTTGGCAAAGAAACTCGCTGTTTCCAACGGTATTGTCTATGCAAGTGATGGACAAAATCTTTGGGCTTTCAACGCGACAAACGGAACGAAGTGCTGGGGCGCACCGATAGGGGCAGCCTTCGGGACGGTGATCGATTATGGCGTCGTCCTATTGCCATTGGAAGCAAGCATTGTTCTGTATCGTTTTTTCGTGCTCAGGAATGACGGCGAGAGCCTCTACACGCAAAATATGAAACGGAACCTCATGCAGGCGAAAAAAAGCTATCAATGGCAGTCCTGCAGGGATGCTTCCATGGAATACAGCGTTTCTGGCAATTGAGCGTGCTGCAAAATACCACCGCACATGCTGCAGTGCAAAGTCAACAGTCACAGACGTAGGGACCGATTTATCGTTTTCGCCGTACTCTATCGACCAACCAACCCTCCACTTTGCGCAGTTACAACTGCGATGGTTGCTGGTCGGCTGGGTACGGCGGACACGATAAATCGGTCCTTACAGATATTATCGGTATTTACAACCTCTGGGCATTTATTGGATTATTTGGGCATCATTCTATCGACATGGCGGGTAAATCGTCTCCCTTTTGCAGTGTGGGCACATCGATGTGTACGATATCGGGGTATTTGAGTCCGGTGCCGGTGTTGAGCAGCACGACGCGTTCGTTGTCGTGTATCCATCCATTGGCGCGGAGTTGTTGGGCGGCGGCGAGCGTGGCGGCACCTTCTGGGCAAGCAAAAATACCCTCGGTTTGCGCGAGCGTGGCCTGGGCCTGCAAAATGTCGTCATCGGAGACGGCGATGGCACAGCCGTCGGTTTCGCGCACGGCTTCCAGCACCAGGAAATCCCCCAGCGCCTTTGGTACCGTGATGCCGAAGGCGAGTGTGTTCGCGTTGGGCCACGCCTCCGAGACCGATTGACCTTGCTCCCAGGCTCTGACGATGGGGGCGCATCCCGTGGCCTGGACAGCGACCAGACGCGGCAAGCGTGCGCCAATCCAACCGAGTTGTTGCAGTTCGCGCAGCGCTTTATAAATGCCGATCAGGCCAACGCCTCCACCGGTCGGGTAGAGGATCACATCCGGTAGTTCCCAGTTGAATTGTTCGGCAATCTCCAGACCCATGGTTTTCTTGCCCTCGATGCGATATGGCTCCTTGAGCGTGGAGGCATCGAACCAGTGGCGTTCCTGCACGGCGCGTCCCACGATAGCGCCCGCGTCGTTGATGAGTCCGTTGACCAAAAACAGCGTGGCTCCATTGATCGCGCATTCGATACGATTGATGCCGGGCGCGGCCTCTGGCATGACGATTACCGACTTAATGCCCGCACGTGTACAATAGGCAGCCCACGCGCCACCGGCGTTGCCGTTGGTGGGCATTGCTAATGTGTGTACGCCTAATTCTTTGGCGCGCGATACGCCGACCGCTGCTCCTCGCGCTTTGAACGTGCCAGTTGGAATGATGCCCTCGTCCTTGAGGTAGAGGTTGGGTAGTTCGGATTGTTGGCCCAGACGCTGAAGCGGAATGAGTGGAGTCATGCCCTCACCAAGTGTCACGATGTGCTCAGCATCGCGTACCGGCAGCAGTTCGTGGTAGCGCCAGAGCGAAGGTTCACGACTGCTTAGCGTGTGTTTCGAGAGCTGTTTTCTGGCTGCCGCCAGGTCGTAGCGTGCTAAAAGCGGCGCACCACAGGTGCAGAGCTGATGGAGCATGTCTGCGTTGTAGATGGTATGGCAACGCGGACATTCCAAATGGTCGAGAAAACTGAAAGCCATGATGTATCCTTTGCAAGTGGGTTCGCGAACCCACTTTTTGTGCTATTGATTGTTGGTCGGGTAGAGAGTGAGCTTATTGCTCTACTTGCATTTCCTGGGCGACCTCTTCGTGCTCTTCTTCGATATCTGCTTCATCTTCGGGGACGACTTCGTAGAGATCTTCGGCACGGTCCAGGCGGTCCAGGTATAGTATGCCATCCAGGTGGTCGATTTCGTGCTGGATGATGCGGGCGAACCAGCCTTCGGCGGAGACACGCACGGGTTTGCCGCGTACATCCTGGCCCTTGACGAGGATTTTGGTGGCGCGGCGGATGTTGTCGCCTCGAAAGCCGGGGATGCTCAAGCAGCCCTCGGTGCCCAACTCTTCTCCTTCGGCTTTGACGATTTCTGGATTGAACAGGGCAACCTTCTGATCTTCGAATTGGGCCACGAAGACGCGGATCGAGAGCGCGATTTGTGGCGCTGCCAACCCTGCCCCATCCGACTCGTGCATGGTCTCGAACATATCCTCGACCAGCTTTTGCAGCGATGAGTCGAAGTGGCGCACCTTGCTGGCTTTTTGGCGTAAAATAGGATTTTCTATCGTAATAATATTCCTGATGGTCATATAAAATACTCCTGCGTGTAGGGATGAAGCGCTTTCGCCTGGATGTTTTATTATACCACTCTCGCTTTTCCCTATACGATATTACCGTCGCGCATGGTTAGGATGCGGTGTGCGAGCTGGCCTACCTCCAACGCGTGAGTGACCACGACGAAGGTTTGGTTGAGATCACGATTGAACTGGCAGAGCAGGTCCATAATCTCGTTGGCGGTTTCGCTATCCAGGTTGCCGGTGGGCTCGTCGGCCCAGATGATGGCCGGGTTGTTGGTGAGGGCGCGGGCGATGGTCACGCGCTGGCGTTGTCCGCCGGAAAGCTCGGCTGGACGATGGCGTGCACGTGGCGTCAGGCCAACGAGGTCGAGCATTTCCATGGCGCGTTTGCGAGCTTTGTGCGCTGGTACGCGGGCGATCAGCATAGGAAATTCGACGTTTTCGATGGCGGTGAGCATCGGCAAGAGGTTGAAGTCCTGAAATATGAAACCCATGTGTTGTGCCCGGTAATCGGTGCGTTGGCTATCGCTCAACGAGCCTAGATGGTGGCCCTGGATAAAGATATCGCCCTCGTCGACAGTATCGAGTCCCGATAGGCAATTGAGCAACGTCGTTTTGCCGCAGCCGCTCGCGCCCATAATCGCGACCATTTCGCCTTCCGTGATGGCCAGGCTAACGTTGTGGAGCGCTTCAACTTGCAAATACCCAGTGCGATACATTTTGCGGATATTGCGCGCTTCAATAATAAAATCTTGCATTATTTTCGCTCGATAGTTGTTATTTTATTAATATCTAAGTGCCTCGGTTGGTCGGACGCGCCCGGCCTGCCACGCGGGTAGGATTGCCGCCAGCAAGGAGGCCATGATGGCAAAGCCGATGATCAGCGCTAACTGTTCCCAGGGCACCGTAAAAAATAGGCCGGTGTTGTATTGTTCGAAAAAGTTGGCAGCAAAAATATTGCGCGAGAGCACCAGGCCGAGCACGACGCCCAAAGCGCTGCCTAGCACGCCGACAAAAAACGACTCGAACATAAAGGTATTTTCGACCAAGCGTCGACTGCCTCCCAGGGCGCGTATCATGCCGATCTGTTGCCGTCGCTCGACAACGGCGCGCGTGCCGGTAATTGCCAGTGCCGCAACCCCAAACAATAAGACCAATCCGACCATACCAAGCAGAATGTCGCTGATTAGAATGCTTGGGCCGCGCGTCTGTAAGATCGCGTCTTCGAGCACGGTCGTTTCCAACCCATTGTTGAGGAAAGCCGAACCAAGCGCCAGTGCCAATGCGCGTTTATCCTGGCCCGGAGCCACTTTAAAGTAGTACGCCTGTGCATCGGGTGTGCTAGGATCGACTGTGACATTGCCATAGGCGGCATGATTGACATAGAGTCCAAAATGGGCCCCATCACTATTATTCACCACGCCAATAATGGTCAATTTCATTGCATTGCGCTTAGTAAGGTCAGTTACCCAGACTGGTGCCTGGTTAAAGCTGGTTACGCCCTGATAGATGCCGCTGGCCGAGTAGGCATAATATGGATCGAGGCCGGGCGGTGTATTGGGTGAACCGACCGCATTGGCTGATGGGGAACTTGGATCGTACACCGATTGCCGATAATTGGGCGGGTAGGGTAGCGCGTCGTCGTCGATCAGGGCGTAGTTGGGATGCGTTTGCAGCGCTTGCCATACGTCGCTGTCGCTGTTGAAGCCTTTAGCCCTGGCAACCAGGTGCAGACCATAGCCCTGCAAGAAGCCACCATCCACCACTTCCGTTGGATAGATGTGCCAGGCGGGATTTTGTGCGTTGAGCTGGATCAGGCCGGAAACGGTGGTCGAGCGTTCGCCAATTGCGGAGAATGCCTGGGGATTGATGCCGTGCTTTGCCAGTTCAGTGCGGATATCGCTGATGGGCTTGAAGTACGAAACGGCCTGAATATCGTAGCCACCTGTCTGTACATTGATGTTGGCGTAGTTGTTCTGGATAGCGTTGGTAATCACCGCCATCACCGTCATCGCGAAGATGACCAGGCTGAACATGACAACGCTCAGGCCTGTGCGGAAACGGTACAGTAGCGGGTAGGCCGAAGCCAACCTGGTCGTAACGTGCAGGGTTGGGAAGAATGAGCAGAGTTTGAGCAACGGCCCCATAATAACCTCGGCATTGGCGATAATGGCCCACGCGGCCCCCAGCACCATCATCGATCCGGCGATAAAAAATACCTCGATGCCGCCCTGGAAGCGTGGTAAACCCAGTCGGGCCAGCACGTCGAAGGGCAAGGCCCAGTAGGCGACGATAGTCAGCCCGGCTAGCGCGGCGAACAGCCTGTTCAGGAGCGTGTTTTGTTCGATGCCGAAGTGTGCCAGGATGCGCGCGCATAGGATTTTGAGCAATAACCCTACGCCAATGATGAACAGTGAGAGGCCAAGCGAGAATGGCAGGATTTGCGACGCTTTTAGTCCGTAAGTGAGCAGACCACAGCCGACGAGCAGCGGCAGAATACCCGACAGGGTCACGGTGCGCACCGTGCTCAGCAGCACATCGGGAATGCGCTCTAGCCAGATCGTCGAGTTCGCATGTGACTGACCCGACCTGCTCTCTTTGCCCAGCTTCACGAGCAGTTGTATGGCGTCGAACAGCGTCAGGCGGGGGCGATCCGGCTCAGGGAGGTTGCGCAGGGCATCGACGATGGTCATGCGGCTGACAAGCCAGGACGCGAGCACGACCGAGAAGAAGGTAAAGATGACGCCCAGGCAATAGGCAATGATCAAGCTGCTCGGTTGAAGTTTCAGAGTCAGCGGGAAGCCAATGCGTGCCAGGATGGGACCAAGCGAACTGACCAGTATGATGCCCATGCCAACGCCGACGGCTACGCCGATGAAGGCGGCAATCAGATCGTAGACCGCGCCCTCGAAGAGAAACATCTGCACGAGTTGACCACGACGTACGCCGATGGCGCGGGCCATGCCCATTTCGGTGCGCCGTTCCGCCGCGAGCAGGACAAAAATCAGGAAGATTAGCAGCAGGCTGATTGCCAGTACAAAGAGACAGAAGAGCGTAAAGATGCGTGAAAATATATCTTCAGCTTTGAGCGAATTGGCAACCCCATCGGCTTTCACCGTTTCAACATGGACATAATCTGGAATATGTTGACTTAATGCGTTGGTCACGCGGCCAGAGAGGCCAACGCCGTTGAGTCCGCCGCCGCCCCGGTTGGCGATATACACACGGGTGATGTCGTCGTAGCGATTTTCAATGGTGTGGAACGTACTGATATTGGTCAGGAGGTAGGGTGCCTGTGCTGCCAGGCCACCATCTGCAACGATGCCCTGGACCTGCATCTGGTAACGTTTGCCGGGCCAGCGTTGGGCGTATAGATAGAGTTTGTCGCCAGCATGGGCGTTGAGTAGTCGCGCGGTCGTCTGGTTGAGGTAGACGGCATTTGGTTTGAGATTGGCGATACGCAATATGTTGCTGCTGTTATCCTTCATGCCACCGAAGCCGGTCTCGCTGCCGGGGACAATGCCCAGACCCGTCACTTTAGAGCGCACCTGGCGTGAACTGGTATCGGCAATTAACAGGTCGTTTTCGACCAGGGCCGCGCTCACCGCCGCAATATCGGGGTCCTGTTGTTTGAGGCGTAATGCCGAGCGATAGACGCTATCGTCAAAGAAGCCGCTATGGCCGCCTTCGATCAGTTCATCGACGTTGCCCAGGTTATACACGGCGACATTTTGCACCGCCGAGGTGATGACGTTGCCGGTTGCTAGCGCGCTGGATAGCAGCGTGGTTGAAAGCATGAGGGCGAAGATAATCAGCGCCATCTGGCTACGCCTGCGCCCGATGTTGCGGATGCCAATTTTGAAAAAGACACGATTGGCAAACGCCAGCCAGATGATCAGCCCGACAATCAGCACCGTGATTGCCACCAAGACGTATGAGAGCGTATCGAGCGAGATACCGAACAATTCCGTCATGTATTTCTACTTTTCAAGGTATTTTGTATCGCGAGATAAAACACATCCGCTACCTGTGCATACCCGGCGGCGGTAGGATGTAGCCCATCCTGGCTGATGAAATCGGGATGTTGTTGCAGATTGTAGTTCTGTTGCGAAAGGTCGATCAGGACCGCGTGATAGCGTGTGGCCGCTGTGGCAATGGCTGCGTTGTAAGCCGAAATTTGTGTCTGTAGGGTATGGACATCGGGCGATTGCGGCTGATGAAAATAGGGCAACAACGTAATGTTTGGCACATTGGCTACGGCGATCAGGGCCTGCGGATCGTGTGCACGTAGGCTTGCGAGCAGGGTGTTAAGATCGTGGGTGTAGCTGCTGACACTCACACTATCGGTAATATCGTTGACGGCCAGCCAGATGGTAATCAAGCTGGGGTGGGCATCGAGGGCTACCGGGAGTTCCAGCCTCAGAGCATCGTGCACCGTAATGCTTGGTATACCAAGGTTGACCAGGTGATAGTGGGGACCAAGCTTCATCGCCAGGTCGCTAGCCCAATTCTGGCTGTAGGGATCGTGCGTTCCGAAGCCAAAAGTGTCCGAAGCGCCAATGGCGACATAGGTAAGCGGTGCGTTACTATGTTGTTGCCTGGTTGTTGCATGGCTGCTGGCCTGGTCCGATGACCACGTAGCGCAGCTACAGACCAGTAGCATACATATACTCAGCAGTAGCGGTGCGAGTACTTTTTGCGCTATTGGCTTGTTATGCAGATATGTATTTTTCAGGTTGAAGTGGCGTCGTTTTGCTTTATGTACATGGCTATACGCCATAGGGCAATCACATTCCTAACTGCTAACGTGCTGTATCATAACGAACGTACATATATCAATACGTATCGTACGTTTACAAATTATAGCACAACGTGCCTGGTTTTTTGAAATATTAGAATGGAAAAATACAGCGCTGTGCACACGCCCTTGTACGCGAATGCCCCCCGACGAGTTACGCCTCGATGCGCTTTTTATGCGGCACGGCCAATTCAGCGGCTGATTGTTCATGCAGAATAAAGTCGCGTACCATTGGCATTACCGTGTGTGCATGCGTATAGAACATAGCATGATCCCCGCGTGCATGTGTTACTAGGGTGACGTTGGACACTTGCTCCATGAGTAATTGTGCGTCGGCGAAAGGAACATCCTGGTCGTGTGTGCCATGTACGACCAGGGTTGGGGCGGTAATGCGCTCTAGTGGATAGTTGCCAATGGTGGCGAATTGCGCCCAATCGTTGTCGTAACCCGCTTGACGCAAGTGGATGGCCGCGCCGGAACACAGCATACCCGCGACAGCAACGCCATGACGAATGCGTGTGGCGATGGGCAGGGCGAGGAATATGAAGGGGTCAGAACACAACAGGCGTTCTTCCAGGCGAGCAGAGAAACGTTTCAGGAGTGGAAGGGCCTGGTAGTTTTCGTCGAGCACGTTGCGCTGCGTAATGCCCCCGATCATAATCAGGCTGCGGCAACGGTCGGGGTGGCGGATAGCAAACTGTAAGGCAGAGGGACCACCTCCTGAAAAGCCAATGATGCTAGCGCGCTCGATACCCAACGCGTCGAGTAGCGCGACGTAGAGGTCGGCTTGCTGTTCGGGAGTTGCACCGGCGGTGAGGGGCGTGCGTAGGTAACCTGGGCGCGAGGGCGAGATAAACGTGCATTGATCTGTGTCGATAAAATGGGCGAACGCGCTGCCCTGCTCGTAGCCGCCGGGCGTGCCGTGTGCGTAAATGACGGCTGGTCCGCTCCCGTGTAGTTGATATTCGACCGGCCCAAGGCGTGTCTCGCAGAGTATACCATCCTGTACAATGTGCGTAAGCTCGTGTTGTTGCCAGGAGCGATACGCGGGTAGACGCTTCACAAGCGCAGCCGCAAGCGACACGACACCATTGACAACCTTTTTGGCTGGTTCGTGGCGACCAGGCTGAGTGATGGGGACAGGTGTTTCGGGAAGGTGCTGCCGGGTTGTTGAGTGAGAAAATAGGTCCGTCATGCGCAAGTGGTCCCTCATCTTTTCAAATAGGATAACAGAAGCGTTTGTTATTGTCGAGGGGACGGCCAGATTGACTGAACGGCAAAGGCTTATTCTCGGATCCTACTCCTTGTATGCTATCGCCGCCAATACACCTTATATATCCTGGTAGGCACTGAGCTTGCGTTTTCGAGATAGACAGCTATAGCAGGAGGGGACACAATTTTCAGGGGTTGTGCCTCCACGAGGTAATGGAACGATATGGCTCATGATTTTGAAGGGCCTGGTGCGGCAGTACGCGCATTGCCAGTCAAACCGTTCGAGGATCATGAGCCAATCTAGTAATGTCAGCGTCGCTTCAGCACGCAAGGTCCGTGCGTTTTGGCGCTGCGCCTTGACACGATCAATTTCTCGAATAATGATGCGATAGTTCTCCTCCGTTCCGACCAGTTGCCGTATCTTTTCTACTCGCAAGTATTTTTGTTCCAGCGTCCACTGTGCAACGTGCAATAAGGTTTGTCGATCTTTTAATGCTAACGTCACTATTCCCTTACCTTCATTGTGGGGTATGCAAATGATAGAGGCGAGCATACGGTTACATAGAGAACCCGGGGGAGCCACCAGGTCTCAGGTATCTGAGACCTGGCTCCAACTTTTTGGTGTATGAAAGGACAGATGGAAGTCTTTATTCGCCTCCACTTGCTCCTGCCATAGAAATGCCAGGAGTTAGCTCAGGGATATCAGGCTCAGCGTCAGGGTTGTAGCCAAGAGCCCCCATCTCTGGGATATCCAGACCTCTCAGTTCAGTTTCCGCTGAGACACGGAGACCAAAGAACCTCTTGTACAGGGTAAAGAAGATCCAGGAGAGACCGAAGACATAGACAAAGCAGACGACGGCTCCGATGACTTGAGCGACAAGCTGACCAGGATCGCCAAAGAAGAGACCTCTAACCTGTAAGCCTCCATAATTAGCCAGGCCATCGGCAAACAGACCGACCGAGAGTTGTCCCCAGCATCCATTTACGCCGTGGACTGCGATTGCGCCAACAGGATCATCGATCTTGAAAACTCTCTCGATGATACCTGCAAAGAAAACGACGTTTACGCCTGCAACGATACCGATGATACAGGCAGCAAGGGGACTTACGTAACCGCTTGGTGCTGTGATTGCGACTAATCCGGCAAGCAGCCCATTGCCCATCATGCCGACATCGGGCTTTTTTGCTCCTGTCAGCCAGGTATAGGCCATTGCGGCAACCGAACCAAATGCGCCTGCCAGCATGGTGTCCACTGCAATAAGGCCAATGCGCAGACTTCCGTTCGCTGACGCGCCGAGTGTACTCCCAGGATTAAAGCCAAACCAGCCAAACGCCAGAATGAAACACCCGGTGATCGCAAGAATCATGTTGTGACCGGGAATTGTGTTCGAACTGCCATCGCGGTTGAATTTTCCCAGACGAGGCCCGATGACAACCGCACCGGCCAGTGCACACCAGCCGCCAACGGCATGGACAACGCCGCTACCAGCAAAGTCGATATATCCTTTTCCCAGGCCGATGTTGCCTAACTGCGAGAGCCAGCCGCCACCCCAGGCCCAGTTTCCAAAAACCGGGTAGATGAGTGTGGAGACAAAGAGGGCATACACACAAAATGCCGACCATTTCCAGCGTTCCGCCATGGCCCCTGTGGGGATGGTCGCCGTTGTATCCATGAAGACCATCTGGAAAAGGAACATCACAGCAATGCCAACGTCATAGGTGCCATCACTCAGGAAAAAGCCCTTGTAGCCGATGAGCCCCCAGGCGTGTCCGCCTATATTGATCGATAGCTCATTGGTCAGAGCAGAGAGACCGCCGAGATTGGCGACTCCAACGAGACCAATACCACCGAACTGGAACGCAAAGCCAGCAATAAAATAACCAATCATACCCAGGCCATAGACCATGAAATTCATTCCCATGGTATGTCCCGCGTTTTTTGCCCGGCACAGTCCTGTCTCGACAAGCGCGAAGCCAGCTTGCATGAACATGACCAGGTAGCCTGTCACCAGCGTCCATGTGTAGTTAATGCCCAGGCGATTCTCATCAACGAGCAGAGCCAGATTATAGGCAAACGGTTCGCTCGTCTTTGCCTTGTTAAGGTCACCTTGTGTCATTGGTGTTCCATTGGCTGATACACCCGTCAAATTTTTCTGGCTGGCTGTATTGAGACCGCTCGGATCTGGTCCTGCACTACAGGCACTGAGAACGAAAAGCGTTCCCATCAGCAGGAACATACCTAGCAGGATGGAAGGGAGACGACGACGCAGCCAGGGTGGGGTCTGTAAGCGTTTGTACCACGGGGGAAGTGCTTCATTGCTCAATGGCAGGAAGCGCTGGAAAAGAGGC
Source organism: Ktedonobacteraceae bacterium (assembly GCA_036272735.1). GTDB lineage: Bacteria > Chloroflexota > Ktedonobacteria > Ktedonobacterales > Ktedonobacteraceae > DATAYF01. Next base: position 281 of record DATAYF010000669.1, on the reverse strand, counting down.
ATAATCTCTTTCTGACGAGGGACGCTCACGAAAAGCTTGAGTGGAGCAAAACCATTTCGTGGCATGAGCGTGATACGCGCACCATGAATATGCACGGATTCGAACTCACTCCACTTACGAAATAGAACGTTGTTGCATGCGATCCCATTTAACGTGAAATGATAGCGCATCGGAAGATTGACCACACCGAGAGCAAGGAGAATGAATGCGATTTCTACAGGTGTTGAGAACCAGCCACCAATCGCGCTAAGAAGCAGGAGCGCACCGAGCGTATACATATT
>DATAYF010000668.1:0-15892 GCA_036272735.1 Ktedonobacteraceae bacterium | reverse complement strand
GTTAATGGTTTCGCGAAACCATTAACATCCCTTTATGTGTTGGTGAAAATAAGTGACATTTTTATTTTGCAGTTTGCGGATACTATCTATTTGCTATTTTGCGTCTTGTATTGCGTCCTATTTCTTGTTCTCGTCCGACTTATTATGTAGAGGATTCCTACCTTGAGAGGAAAGGGAATAAATGCAAGACGCTAACATAGATATCATTCACGGGCCACCTGAAGATGCGATTTATCATCGTTTCGCTCCCAAAGTATTGCAATATTTGTTGGAGCAGCTAAACTCCCCAGAGGATGCGGAAGATCTTCTCCTGGAGGTTTTTATCGTCGCGTTTAACTATACGACGTTGGAGCAACTTTCTCCCGAAAGGCAATTAGCCTGGCTGCGGCGTGTAGCGAGAAACAAAGTTATTGATAGATATCGGCGCAATGCTCTGATTACATTTCTGCCGCTCGACCAGGCTCTGGCGCAAGAGGACCATGAGCGCAGTCCCGAACAACATGCAGAATGGAGGGAAAGCCTGCAAATGCTCTATTCCGCGTTTCATCAGTTATCTTCCCTGCAACAGGAGTTATTACTACTGCGTTATCGTCGTGAATTGCGTTTGGAAGAAATTGGCAAGCTGATTGGTAAATCAGAGGGCGCTGTACGCAAACTGCTCGCACGCACGCTGCAAAAATTACAGCGCATGTATGCCAGGATGGAAAAGGAGGGATGGCAATAATGTTTTTTGATGATGAGATCCCAGCAGAGCAGCAACCATTTGTGCAGAAATTTATTGCTCAGTTGCGACAGGCAACACCTCCTGCCTCCTCTATGACAGCGGAGGACCAATCCCAGATACTTACGCGTGTACAGGCGCGCTTACAACAAGCCGAGCACGAAATAGCGTCCAAAGAAGAGGCTGCGTTTCAACAAGAAGACCTGAAAAAGCTTTCATTGCCATCGCCGTTGAGGGAAACTTCTTCGCGTCGGGTGAGTCGGGGACGGCACCTATTGGAAATCGTTGCTGCCGTTTTCGTAGTTGGAGTGCTTATTGGGGGGGCATTTTTGCTCTTTACTCCTCATCAGTCAACGAGTGGTATACCGCTAGGCGCGACTGCTGGCGCGACGAAGCCTCCTGTTACTATTCGGACGCAAGCTGGGGGATTAGAGATGTCGCTGCGTACGACTGCTGGTCCTTACTTTCTCAGTGAACTGCTGGCGACCGATATCATTCTTACCAATCATAGCCAGAAAAGCCTCGTCTTACAGGGCGATGATCTTGTGAATTATTGTACCGGAGCATTCAGCGTGACCACCACGGGCGGGAATGATCCTCACTACGACTTCCCTCCCACGCCACCAATGAGCTGCCCTTTTACAAGCACAAAATTAGCCGCTGGACAAACGTTGGTAGCGCATGGCTACATTCCCCTGGCGAAAAGTGGCTCGGTCACGGTAACGGTTAATGCACGTGTTTTGACCGTTAGTAATGATGGCTCGTTGACCGGGGGTCCTGATCCGTTTGATGGTCACTGGCCATCCCTGCATATTCAGGTGGCCTCGAAAATTCCAGCAGATCGCTTGCTATCAGTGCAGCGTCAGGGTTCGCATCTCACCATTGATGCACCTCCATCCGTCCAATCTTCCCTGCTGTATACCGATTCCAGTTACTGTGGAAATAGTTCTTTTTCTACTCAGGGTGGACAATGGCGGCCAGTGAAAGGGAGCATGCTGCAAGAACCATCGTGTTCAGGAGGCCCGGTACGTTGGACGTATGCCATCGGCGTCCCTGGTTACGCCATCGCTTCAGGACAAATCTCCTCTTGATGCATAATTTTTAGAATACATAAAGGAAGGTTAATGGTTTCCGGAAACCATTAACCTTCCTTTATGTATTTATGTAATATATTTACGCTTTGGCGACAGCCTTTTCGCCTTTACGTTTGCGGGAAGTGCGTCCTTCGCCGGTCGTGCGGCCGTCGCTGCTGGCCTTTTGCTTGCCGCTGATGGGTTCCAGGGCGGCATCGATGACCTGCTGGATGTCGGTGGCGAAGACGAAGTGCATCTCGTCGCGCATCTCTTTGGGCAGGTCTTCTTCCAGGTCCATCTCGTTCTTTTTCGGAAGGATGATGGTGCGAATGCCTGAGCGGTAGGCTGCCAGCGCTTTCTCTTTGATGCCACCGATGGGCATGACTTTGCCGCGTAGTGTGATTTCACCGGTCATGGCAACGTCCGAGCGTACCTTGCGCCCACTTGCCAGCGAGGCCAGCACGGTCGCCATCGTGACGCCAGCGGATGGCCCATCTTTAGGGATAGCACCGGCGGGTACGTGGATGTGCACGTTCTGCTCCTCGAAGACGTTTTCTGGTAAGCCAAGTTTGGTCGCGTTCGAGCGTACGTAACTGAGCGCTGCCATAGCCGATTCCTTCATCACGTCGCCAAGTTGCCCGGTCAGGGTCAGGTTGAAGTTTTTGCTGGGCATCGAGGCGGCTTCGATGAAGATGATTTCACCACCCACGGGCGTCCAGACCATGCCGGTGGCGATGCCTGGGCGGTCAATGCGCTCGGCTGCCTCCTCGAAGAAGCGCGGGCGACCCAGGAATTCGGGCACCTGTTCGGCGGTGACGTGGATGGGCGTTTCGCGTCCCTCCGAGATCTGTCGCGCGACTTTACGGCACAGCGAACCGATTTCACGTTCGAGGTTACGCACACCGGCCTCGCGTGTGTATTCGCGAATGACGCGTCGTAGCACGTCATCGTCGAGCGTCAATTCACCATCGCGCAGTCCATTGGACTCTAACTGTTTCGACAACAGGTAGTTGCGGGCGATGTGTAGCTTCTGCTCTTCCGTGTAGCCCGACAGTTCCAGGATCTCCATGCGGTCGCGTAGCGGCGCGGGAATGGTCTCAAGTGTGTTGGCTGTGGCGATAAACATGACTTTTGACAGGTCGAACGCCAGGTCCAGGTAGTTGTCGCGGAAGTTATAGTTCTGCTCGGGGTCCAGGACCTCTAGCAGCGCTGATGATGGATCGCCGCGCCAATCGGCCCCCACCTTATCCACCTCGTCGAGCATAATGACTGGATCGTTGGTATCGACGCGACGTATCGTCTGAATGATGCGGCCCGGCATGGCTCCGATGTAGGTACGGCGGTGACCACGGATTTCGGCCTCGTCGCGGATGCCACCTAGCGACATGCGGGCAAACTTGCGGCCGAGCGCGCGGGCAATCGAGTGTCCTAGCGAGGTTTTACCCACGCCCGGAGGTCCGACAAAACATAGGATCGGTTCGCGGTTAATGGCGCGTTTGGCCTCTTGCTCCTGCAATTGTTGCGAGGGGTGCTGGCCGTTTGTGCTGCTCTCCTCGCGGTCACTGCTGGCTGTCTCCTTCTCGTGCTCGATCTCCTCGCTCATGCGGTCCTCTTTCAAGCGCCGTACGGCCAGGTATTCGAGGATGCGCTCTTTGATCTTCGTCAGATCGTAGTGATCCTGTTCCAGGATATCGTGCGCGTGTGACACGTCGATCTTTTCGCCGGTACTCTTGTTCCAGGGTAGGCTGACCAGGAGTTCCAGGTAGGTACGAATGATGCTGTATTCGGGCGAAACGGTGGGTAACTTTTCGAGGCGCGACAACTCGCGATTGGCCTCTTTGAGCGCCTCTTCCGGCATTTGTGCCTCGTCGATCTTGGTGCGCAGTTCGTTGACGGTGGCCTGTTCTTCGCTCTCCTCGCCCAGTTCGCGCTGGATGGCCTTGAGCTGTTCGCGCAAGAGGTACTCGCGCTGCATCTTGCCCATTTCTTCCTGGGCGCTGGTCTGGATTTTCTTGCCCAGTTCGAGGATCTCTAGCTCATGCGTGAGGTAGTTGCTCAGCTCGCTCAGCTTTTCGTGAACCGAATCGAGTTCGAGCAGCTTCTGGCGCAGTTCCAGGTCCATCTGTACGAATGTGGCGATAACGTACACGACCTGGCGTGACTCTTCCAGGTTGAGCGTGGCCGCTGCAATGCCTTCGGGCATATTTTGCACCAGGTTGACCAGGCGCTGAAAATAGCTGATCACATTGCGCTTGATGGCCTCTGTCTCTGTATCATCCTTTTGTACTTCTGGTTTCAGCGAGACATGCGCCATTAAGTAGGGCTTCTCTTGTGTGAACTCGCCAATGGCTACGCGTTCCAGGCCCTGCACGGCAATCTGAATGGTCCCGTCGGGCATGCGGAACATGCGACCAACACGCGCTACGGTTCCGACCTTAAAAATGTCGTCTGGTCCCGCCAGGTCCATGTCGGCGGATTTCTGGGCTACCAACACAACCAGCCGGTCGCCGCGCATCACATCATCGATCAAGCGGATCGAGCGTTCCTGACCAACGGCCAGGGGCTGCACGGAAAACGGGTACACCACGGTATCCTTCAAAGGGAGAACCGGCAAAATCTCTGGAATGGTTAACTGTTCGTCTTCCTGCCGTGCTCCCTGAAGTTCGTCATCGTTCAAAAGCTCAAGTTGTGAGGCCGGGGAAGCTGGTTGCTCCGGGTCTACCACTGTATCTTCTTCTTCTTGTTCTGTTGGTTGCTTGTCCTCGTTATCAGAGGGTGCTGGCTTGTCGTTAGTAATCTTTTTGGTAGAAGGAGCTTTCCTGGCTGTTTTTTGATTTACTGTTGCTGGTGTGGAAGTCGTGTCGGGCGTAGGTTGCTCATCCTGTGCTGGCTGTGTCGTTTCTTCCACGTGCTCTTCTTCACGTTCGGATGCTTGGTTGGTATACTTCTTCTCCATAAAACCTTCTCTACATGTCATAGGTAGTACACATGTGTTATATGTTGTTAATCTTTCTGATTACTACGTTGGATAGGGATTCGTTCAGGTTGGTTCATGGGTAATTTGGGTAGGTCAACAGTGAGAAAGCCATTTTCGTAGCGTGCTGCGACTGCGTCACGCTGAATAGGTGAGGCAATGAAAACCTCTACGCAGAAAGGGCCATAACGAATTTGTGCTTCATGATAATGAAGACTATCCTGAATGGCGTGATCGTCATGGCGTTCGCCGCTCACGACCAGCGCGTCCTCGTACAGTGTGACCTCGATATCTTCTTCTTGCATGCCAGCCAGTTCAACTTTTACGGTCATCATGTTTGCTGATTCGAAGATGTCCGCCACGGGACGCCAGGTTTTCGAGCGTTGCAGCATAGCTTGCTGGCTTTGTTGCAGGACTTCTTGAATCATTTGACGATACCGTTGTTCGAGTTGATTTTGGGTTCTATCTATGTAACGGTAGGTCACATGCCGGTAGCGCATTCGCATGATTGTTCCCCCCCTTATAAATGTACTGCTTTCTGCTCCCACAGCGTCTCTATACTGTATTTACTGCCGTGGTCTGTGTTCAAAGAAATACTACGAGAAAAAGGCAAAAGGAACCTGAGCATTCCATTTTCGGTCATGCTATATGCCTTTTGCCAACCAGATTACTTGTTTGTTGGGTGAGTGAACGAACGACAATGCGCCTACGGGAGAAGCAGGTCCTTTTCTCCTGCGGCGAGAGCCTTTTGACATTCAGGACAAATGTATTCGAATTCGGAATGGCTATCATCTGACAACACATCGCTCTGGATGACGCGGGCATACCGCAGGCGCGTCGCTTTGCCACAACGCGCACAATTCACATAGGTTTCCGAGACGGCAGCACGTCGGGTTCCAAGAACATCTTCCTGCATGGCCGACACCTGTCTTTCTTCTATACTTGCTCTATTGAACTGATCAGAGTGTGAGTAACGCTTTGCTACAACGAGATGTGAAAGTATAGCTGAGAACACGCTCAGGACCCTCTTTGGGGCTGACCTTCTTGATTATGGCACGCGTTCTCTAAAAATGCAAGTTTTTTCTTCTCTGATTTGCTATGGTGGTACGAGTTGGCGGCTGTCGGCCATCAGTTCGCACCACCACAGTAAACCAACGGCAATATCTCTATAACCTAGATAGAGGACAAATTTCCTAAAAATAGGTTTGACGTGCATCGGTTGATGTGCTACTATGTGTCTATATTCCTCATGCCGGTTTATCGATACCTATGCTGTTAGACTATTGGTCGTGTGCCGCATTATAGGATCATTAGGATCACGAGAGTAGGAAAAAGATGGTCACGCAAGCGATTGAACGTTGGCTGGACAAGCTATTTGCGTGGTGGCCTTGGAAAAAGCAGCCCGCGTCCAGCTATCCACAAGCTGTGAGCAATAAGGTAAACAGGATTACACCACAAGAGCCAGTATGGAGGACAAGCCCAACTGAGATTGAAGGACAGCCCGGCATTACCTCTATCGCAGTTGAGCATGGCAAAGACGAGACGATAGCAGAAGCGGAAAGTGACTGCCTATCTGTGGAACACCAGGATGAAGCGCAGACACCTTACCAACCGCTGGTCGCTGAGGATATCACCCTTCCTCCATTATTTTTATTTGACTCTTCCCCTCCTCATGAGCATAGTCCACGCGAAGGTAGCTCTCCAGCAATAGAGAAACAACGCCTGGTATTTCTGCATTACCTGGTGCGCAAAGGGTTGGTGAACGAGGGTTTCGCCACAGGGCAGGTGCCAGATCAGTACAACAAAGATCACTGATATGGTTGGTGGGAATGGTTGCGTAGTACAATCACGCAACCATTCCCACCAACGCTCTTTTTATTCGACCGCTGAGAAGCCGCGAGTTTTGGCCTCTTCTTCCGAGGTGAAGTAGACGATGTCGAGGGGTTCGCTGTCTGCTGTCTCCAGTTGTTCGAGGGGAGTTTCAATGGGGTAGTAGCGTCGGGTATTGACGACTCCTACCAGTACCGCGTCGGCAGGTACTACATTGGCTGCTGCTGATGCGCCGTTCGCTGAGCTGGTCTTGATCGGCGTCGGTGTTCTGGTCGGCGCTTGTGGGGTTGTGGTCTGGGCGCTGGGTACGAAGTGGCCTTCGATGCTCCCGTTCAGGCTACCCTGGTTGGGTAGCTCAATCTGGGCATCCTCTTCTAGCTGGCGGCTTTGCATACGTTTGCGTATAATCAGGTAGACGCTTATGGCGGTGACCGCTAAACCAACGAGGAAACCAGCCAGGAGCACGAGTGGATTGCTGCGTTCTGCAACTTCGCGTCCACGTTGTGTGATGGTTTCGCTGACCTGGTTGCCGCGCTCAGCGAGGTCTTGCGTCAGTTCGCTACTGCGTTTGGCTACGTTGCTGGTGATCTGGTTGCTGCGCTCAATGACCCTTTGCGAGAGCCTGTTGCCGCGCTCGATCAACTCGCTAGCTACATCTTCTCCACGCCTGCGCAGGTCTTGACCATAGGGATTGTGTTTTAAATCGTCCAATGCCTCATTGAGCGCAGAGCCGACGGCGATCAACTTTTGCTGCGTATCGGCGAGTGTCGTAGCGCTTTTGATTACCGGTCGTTGTGCCTCGGCTTGCGCTTTCACACGGGCGCGAAGCGTGTTGATAATGGGGCGGACAACGGTTAACGCGAGGGTCCCAACGCGTATCCAACGTGCCACCTCTCGCGCAATTTGTTTTTTATCTGTAGTCATACATGTTACTCACTTTCCCAGGAAGAAACAAGAACGCTATCGATCCTATGGCGATATTACGCGCTCAAGTAGTCCATAAAATAGATATTCCCACAAAAAACATACCTACCTAATATTATTACGTAGAGAATGCGTTGTGGGATATCCTGGCTACTCTCTCAAGTATGGCAGCTTGAGCATACGCTGTCAAGCGAGGAGACGGCCCTTACCAGGGGGGCCTTTCCGCAGAGTTAACTTGAAAATTTTCCGACGATAGAGGTTAGCTGCTCGACGATACCTTCAAGCTGAGCGGCGGCTGCGTCAGACGATTCCGCGCTTTTGGTCAATTGATTGGTAACCTGGTCGGTAACGCGCAGCGTGGTCGCCAGCTTTTCATTCGTATGTTCCTGGTGTCTGATTGCGCGCTCGACGTAAGAAGCGGTCTCGACGATCTCCTGCAAGGCTTGATTGAGGTGCTGCGCGTCAAGCGCGCGCGCATTTTTAATCAGGTCGATGCTCAATTTGGTCACGCGTTGGGCGGCGACGCTGCCTACGCCCGTGTAGTACTGGACAGATTTTAAGCCGAGCTGGGAGGCTTCGACCATCCATGCTTGATCACGCACCACCTGGTGTTCTTCATTTGCCAGTTCTTTAAGCAACAGGCTATTTTTGCGCAATGAGCTCACAGAGCGCAGGATGGGGCCGGTAATGCGACCACCCAGGAATAAGCCAGCAGCCACAGCGATGATTAGTATGATGCCACCGATCAGCAAGGTACTTAACAACTGCTGATCGGCCAGGCCGGTGATCTCACTCGATGGTTTGACCAGGTAGTACGACCAGGGCGTAATGCTGCTGCGCCACATCGCGGCGGTGTACTGCTTCTGCAGCTCGATAGGCTGAAATTGGAAGGTTGAGGATAAACTACTACTTTTCTGCATGTTTGCGAGACTGGCGTTAGCAAGCATACGCAGCGATTTGTTGCCTGTATACAGACCTTCGCTCTGGATGCGTTGCTGCACACTCGCGGACAACGGGGCGATGGAGGTAAACAACGGTTTAGGTAGCGCGTTGCCTGACTGATTCATGTTCGAATAGCCGATGCGTACCCCATTCTGATCGAGCAGAAAGGCGTAGCTATTGGCTCCTTCGTTCTGCCATTCACTATTAATGGAGTTCCAGATGCGGCTCAGCGCCAGCGAGGCTCGTACGAAGCCAACTACGTGCAGGTTCCCGTCGATGATGCGTGCATAAATATCGACCGATGCGAGATTGCTTTGCGTGTCGTAGAACACGTCCGAAATGACAGCATTATCGGAGTTCAACACCTGCTGCAAGTTTTCGGGTAAGATGTAAGTTTTTCCGTGTTTTTGTGGGGCGTTGGGATAATCTGCGACGACGTTGTTGTGCAAGCCCAAAATGGACCAGCTAATGTAATCGGAGGTATCGAGGTGCTGGTTGTTGAAAAGATCGGTATAGACGGTGCTGTATTCCGCCTGGTTGCCCGACATGAAAGCTTTTACGGGCAGCGATTCGCTCAAGTTTTGGACTTCAGCCAGACGTTCGATCAAGTAGCTATCAATTGATTGCACCTGAGATTTGGCGTCGTTTGAGAGTAAATTCTGCTCTTGCGAGACCAGCGCAGGCTTGAGAGACGCTTCGATGCTGATGATCGTGCCAGCCAGGGGCAAAATTGCCGCTAGAGCCAGCAATACAGAGATGTACATCGATAAAGAAAAGAACTTCTTTACACGATGAGGGTAATCTTGTTGAAGCATAGAGAATTATCCTTATTATTGATGTATGAGACCAGAACGTTCGAGATCAGCAAGTAAGCTGTCTAATTCATCGGGGCCGCGTCCAAGCAAGCGTATAAGCTCTGGATATGGACGTTGTCCGTCGATGAGTAAAAAGAGTTGGCGATGTATGCGACTTAGTCCTAGCGCAGAAAAATGAGGTAGTACCTCGTGAATTGGCCTCAAGCGGTAGGGGATCGAGGGTGATGTCTGTTGCTGTTGTGTGGGCCAGGCGGGTAAGGCTGGCAGTTTGCCACTACTCTGCCCGTTGAGCGTGGGAGGATATGGAGGCAAGGCAGGAGGAGCAGCAAGACCCTGGGTAGAAGACGTGAGAAACGAAAAGTAGCATGGGCTCCATTGTAAAAGGAGATGTAAGGCACTGTTGCCGCGAAAAGAGCTGATGCTGGCGTCGGTCATTTGTCCATTGTGAAAAGTAATTGTGCCCTGCTCAAGCACATTCTCGGCGTTTATGCGCTCAACTGCGAGTGTGCCGGTCTTCTGTGCGAGTTGAAGGACCTGCAAAACATCCATGAGTTGATGCGTGACTGTTCCTCGTGGCTTCATCCTTTAATTACTCCGTTGTACGGTAGCCATATGCGCGGGCTATCGTCAAACAAAACCACACGAATCACCTGAGCAAAGCGCGTATAAGCAGCCATTCGAACACTGCACGGGCATTCTTCGAACAGCCGTTATGTAAACATTAGGATATGGTGTTTTCAGAGGCATACCTGTGTTCAAAAACACAGGTGGTATGCATAATGACAGTAGGTAAGCATCTATCCTAGATATGTAGTATTCACAAAAATAACAATAAAGCAAATAATAGCCTTTTATACCTAATAATGGTAACAAAAATGAGAAATGCTGTCAATAATAAATAGATTCTGGTAGTATGGCTGTTGGCAGAAATGGTAAAGAAGGGGGAACAGGAGCAAACGAGCGGCATGCTCATAGTCCTAGGGAAGAGACAGAACCATATGCTGTAGCGTACACTCGACAGGGTAGGGTGCTATAATAGTCTTATATCTATGCGGATGGATGACCCAGGCACCGCGTAGCCGCAGCAATGCCCACATAGCCGTTAAAAAAAGATGATGAGGGGATGAGATCAATGGCCAAGAAGATATTGATAATGGATGACGACCCAACGATTGCCGACCTATTAACCGAGGCGCTAGCAGACGAGGGCTATGAAACGTATATGACCACGCAGAGCCTCCGTTTTTTTGACGCCGTCAAGGAGCACGAGCCGAACTTGATCTTGCTCGATTTGATGATGCCCTACCTGGATGGGAAAGACGAATTAAAGTTGATGGCGATGGGCGTCAGCCATCAGATACCAGTGATCGTCGTCACCGCTTTTTTGGGGGCGGCCAACGAGGAGCAAGAGTTCAGAGAAGCGGGCGTTGTGCACATTGTTTACAAGCCATTTGACCTGGACAAACTGGTCGAACTGGTGAAAACTACCATAGGGGAACCCTAGGGAGGAAACAGGCGAGAATGAGTGCCACCACTCCAATTGTACGTGTTGCTCTGGATACCATGGGGGGCGATAACGCGCCTGCTGAGGTCGTCCACGGAGCGGTACAGGCCGCCCGAGAATATGGCATAGGAATTTACCTGGTTGGGCGTGAAGATGCCATTCATGCCGAGCTGGCGAAGCATGATATCGCCGGGCTAGACCTACCAATCATCCACACCGACGAAGTCATTGCCATGGATGAGCATCCTGCGAACGCTGTGCGCCGCAAAAAGAATGCGTCGATGTTGTTGGCTTTGCAGCAGGTAAAAGAGGGTCACGCGCTAGGGGCGGTTTCTGCTGGCAACAGTGGAGCGATGATGGCGGCCTCGCTTTTTATCTTAAAACGCCTTCCAGGGGTTGATCGACCGGCACTAGGCGGCGTTCTGCCCACAAAAGAAGGCGTGTGTCTCGTGATCGACATGGGTGCGAACACTGATTGTAAGCCTGAATATCTTCTACAATTTGCGCTCATGGGTTCGATCTATATGGAGCGTATCTTCCATACAGTCGCGCCACGCATCGGCCTGTTGGCGAATGGAGAGGAAGAGAGCAAGGGGAACCAGCAGGTCGTCGAGACGCATCAATTGTTGAAAGCGCATGCTGGTACGCTGGGACTCAACTTTTGCGGTAATGTCGAGGGGCGCGATATTTCCAATGGCGTTGTCGATGTGGTGGTCTGTGATGGTTTCGTCGGCAACGTTGTGCTTAAGGTGAGCGAGGGGATCGGCGAAGCGCTGATGAGCATGATGCGCGAGCAAATGACCAGTACGCTCATTAATACGCTCGCGGCTGCCGTGCTGAAGCCGAGCCTAAAAAAGTTGTCTAAGCGGCTGGATTATGCCGAATATGGTGGCGTGCCGCTGCTTGGTGTCAACGGGTCGGCCATTGTCGCTCATGGGCGCTCAAATGCCAAGGCGATCAAGAATGCCCTGCGCGTTGCAAAGGAGACGGCTGAGACGGGGGTCGCGCAGGCTATTCAAGAAGGGCTGGCGAAGCTGGCAGTGACGGAAAGCACGCAGCAGGCCGAAGTGTAAATATGGATGTGTGGATTGACAGCCGCAGGCCGCCAATCCACACAAGTCAGGTGTAGTTATTGATTGTCGTCATCGGTCGCGCCATTTTGCATCTTGCGATGACGTTTGGCGGCACCGCCTAATTTACCGATGCGGCTGTAGAAATCCGAGTCTTGACGGTCTTTGGTGGTGTTGCCACCTTTTTTGCCCATGTCGGAAAAGTGTTCGGGTCCATATTTGCTGACGTTGGCCCGTCCGCCTTTCTGGGCGATAGTGCGGTAGTACTCACTGCCACGTTTCTCTTTAAGCGCGGTTCCTCCCTTTTTCCCAATCAGCCGGTAGTAGTCCTCACCATACTTGTCACGAACCGTACTACCACCCTTACGGCCCGCTTCGGACGTAGACATGGGTGCGGGTTTCACTTCATCTTCAGGCAACATAACAATCCCCTTTCCCCGGACGAAAACCCAGGCTAATGCCAGGTGCTTAGCGCACTTGTGTGAAATTGTACTGTACTGTAGTGTAGGTTACAGGTTTTCTGACGGTATTTTTCCTTCTTGGGTGTATCGATGGAACAATTGGCGTTCACTATAAACGCCTGTAGGTTATGATGAAACCTGTGTATCTATTATACTGAAAGGTATATGCTCTGTCAATAAACCGGACAAACGTCTCCTTCGTTGTATCAACTGGTTCTACTCGTAATCTTGTATACGTTGACATAATGCTAGAATTTTGAAGACAACAAAAAAAGGGTATCATTGTCTGTGAGACTACATGATACCCTATGTTGAAGTAAAGACTATTGGGCGGCGATGGCTGCAGATTTTGCCTCGACCGATTGTTCGTCCATCGAGCGCAGGATTGCCAACTGCGCGTTGGTAAGGACCTTGCCGGTTTTAGGATCGAACACGACGTTGTCGCGCGCACAATAGTAGACGCTCTTCCAGGTCGTCATCGCGCGATCCCAGGCCGGGAACTGTACGGTTGCCTCGGCGTCGCCGTTTACCACGCGTTGGAAGGCCAGAAATGAGATAACCAGTGCCGCTACTATACAGATAAATGCGATGCTCAAAAGAATGCCTTGTGCGATCACGGGTAGACCGCTTTCCATGCCGCCGATGAGGACGACGATCAAGAAAACACAGATGCCAACAATTATCGCGCTAAAAAGAATATAAGGTATCATTGAGACGTGTCGCGTTGGCATATCCGGTGGTGCGCACTTATCTACACCAGCCTCGTAGGCGGCTTGCATCGTCTTCACTTCATCTGACTGATTGCAAGCCGGGCAAGCTGGCTTTTGAGTTTCAGCAGATGCCATAGAGAAACCTCCTTGTGCCACTTGAATCAGTCAGGCTAACTCAAGCGCTGATCTTTCTAAAAATAGCATAACACGTTGTGGCGTATTCGACAATGGTTGAATGACTTCGGGCTTTTTGAAAGTCCCAGCGGCCCCCGTGAGGGAAGTGGCTACGCTTCTACTTAGCATTATTTGACAGGTCAATACACCACCTACTACACTACAATCACGACGTTTAAAGTTGCAGAGAGGACTGATATTTCGATGACGACACCCACAATTACCATCCTGGGGCTTGGCCCTGGTAGCATAAACGATTTGACGCTAGAGGGCTATCGCCTGCTCGAAGAGGCGGCACAGAAGCAGGCCACCGTCTATTTTCGCACACGTATTCATCCTACGGTGGAAGCGCTACAAGAACGCCTGCCACAATTGCAGATCGAGTCTTTTGATTCGCTGTACGATGAGTCGGACGATTGGCATACGCTCTATGAGCAGATTGCCGCTCAGGTATGTGCTGTAGCGGAACGAGGTCCAATCATCTACGCCGTGCCTGGGCATCCACTCATCGGCGAGTCCTCGGTGCAAATTATACTAAAGCAAACCCGTGAGCGCAACCTGAGTACGAAGATCGTTGGCGGCCTCTCGTTTTTAGCACCGGTATACGCGGCTGTCGAGCTTGACCCATTCGAGCATGGTGCACAATTGATCGATGCAACTGAGCTGGTGGTACTCAAACCCGAGGAGATTGCGGGCAGAGTTATTCCAACTGTGCCGCTGTTCGTCGCGCACGTATACAATCGCCGCGTGGCAAGCGCGGTCAAGCTGGCGCTGAGCGAATGTTACCCCGACAATTGGCCGGTGAAGCTGGTGCGTACGGGAGACATCGATAGCGCGGAGCAGACGCTTGAGTTGCCGCTCTTCGAATTGGATCGCACCAGCTTTATCAATCGGCTCTACACGCTGTATGTTCCGCCCGTTGGTGAGATGAGTGCGCTGCGTTTGCCGGAGACGTTGCGCTACATTATTATGCGCTTGCGGCGCGAACCTGATGGCTGTCCGTGGGATCGTGAGCAGACGCACCAGACGCTCAAGAAATATGTGATAGAGGAGGCGTACGAGGTGCTTGAGACGCTGGAAGAGAACGACGTAGAGAAACTGGCTGAAGAACTGGGTGATCTGCTGCTTCAGGTGTATCTGCACGCGGAAGTTGGGCGACAGGCCGACGAGTTTGCAATTGGGGATGTTTTCGAGCACATCAACGCCAAGATGATTCGTCGTCATCCACACGTTTTTGGTGACGTCGAGGTCAGCGAAACCGGGCAGGTGCTGCAAAATTGGGAGGCCATCAAGAAGCAGGAGCGCGCCGCTGCTGGTACTGATGTGCAGGCGGAAGGGGTGCTGGACCGCGTGCCACTCGTCTCGCCCGCGCTGACGGTGGCGCAGGAATATCAGAAACGCGTCTCGAAGATCGGCTTTGAATTTGAGAGTATCAGCGAGGTGTATGTCAAGCTGGAAGAGGAATTGCAAGAGTTCAAGCAGGCCCGGAACCTCGATGAGCAGCGCGAAGAGATAGGCGACCTGCTCTTTATGGTAGCCAAGCTGGCACGCTTCTGCAAGATCGATGCTGAAGAGGCGTTGCGCAATGCCAATCGCAAGTTTAAGCAGCGTTTCCAGGTAGTAGAGCAGCTCGCACGCGAAGACAAACGAGCATACGTGTCGTATAACGCGCACGAATGGATAAGCTTGTGGAATAAGGCCAAAGCAATTATAGGGGAATAATAAGACGATACATTCACTAGCGCACTTGTGCATGTATCGTCTTATTGATTTATGAACGTTTGTTGAGTGGTACAAACTTGAGGTCAGTTGGTCCGGTGTATTCGGACTCGGGTCGGATCAGACGATTGTTGCCGATCTGCTCAAGAATGTGGGCGGTGTAGCCAGCGACGCGGCTCACAGCAAAGGTGGGAGTAAAGAGGTCTGCTGACAAGCCAACCGAGTTCATCAGCACAGCGGAATAGAACTCGACGTTGGTGTAGAGGCGATGGCCCGGTTTCTGCTCCTCAAGGATTGCCAATGCCAGCTCTTCCACGTGGCGAGCCAGCACGAACTCCTCAGGATTGGCCACGCGCGACATCTCACGCAACTCCTCGGCGCGTGGGTCTTCCGTTTTGTAGACGCGATGCCCAAAGCCCATGATGCGATCTTTATGTTTTACTGCCTCGCGCAGCCAGGGTTCGGCATTCTCGGTGCTGCCAATGGCGTTGAGCATATCTCGCACTTTGGAGGGCGCACCCCCGTGCAGTGGGCCCTTGAGCGCACCCACGGCCGCGACCACCGCTGATGCGATATCCGACTCGGTGCTGGCGACGATGCGGGCAGTAAACGTCGAGGCGTTCATGCCATGATCGGCCAGCAGCACCAGGTACGAATTTAAGCCGCGCACGTGCTCCTCTTTCGGCGTTTGGCCGTTCAGCAGATAGAGGTAATTCGCGGCGTGGCCCAGTTCAGGACGGGACGCGAGCGGCTCCTGGCCATGACGCAGCCGCTCAAAAGCAGCGAGGAAGATGGGGAAACGTGCGGTCACAGCGATGGCCTGCGCGACGGTTGGCTTGCCGGAGATGGTGGCAGCGCCCCAGGCGGAAACGGCGGTGCGCAGTGCATCCATCGGCGCGGTAGTTTTTGGGAGTGCCCGCAGCGTTTGTATGACTGGTTCGGGAATGGTGCGCTCGGCGACGAAACGTGTATGCA
>DATAYF010000667.1:0-7624 GCA_036272735.1 Ktedonobacteraceae bacterium | reverse complement strand
GTTTCGCCAGCGCGAAGGCCAGCATAGGCAGGCGCATGCCGACGAAAACGCGTTCGCCATCCTGTATTTCGCGGGCCGCGCAGACAATCATCAGTTCGCGCTCGGTATAATGTATCTGCATACCTTTTCCCCTTTATCAGTAACCATAATCGACTTGCGCGGCGTAGGCATGTTTTTTGATGTGCAGTGCACGCGTCCGCTCCGTGCCAAGTTTCGCCAGGTAGTCGGCGCGGCCAGCGACCTGCAAGACCCATTCATCCAACCATTGCTGAAACCCTTCTACCGTACGCGTGCGCTGGTGATACTCGTGGAAAAACTGGTGGTCGCGATTATAATAGCCCTGCACTGGTGATGGATGCGCGCCATAGGGTTCGTGGACCACCGCGCCCACCTTGAACGAGGGTCCGAGCACGCGGCTGGGATCGCTGGTAATCCCTTCGTGAGGCACAATCTCTTCGGCGACGAGCAGCACATTGCGCGCCGCCAGCATGGCCTCCTCGGTGATGCCCAGGCTGCCCCAGGTATGCGCGTTCCCCTCGTCGTCGCTACGCTGCACGTGGATGATTGCGACATCGGGCGTCAATGCCGGAACCAGCACCAGCGGCCGCTGATCGATGGGCGACGTGCCCAGGTGAAAGGTCGGATTTTTCCTGATGATGTCACTACCCAGCAGCGATTGTGTGGGGATATACGGTGATCCCAGGCCAGCCGCCAGCAGGGCCAGCGCCAGCGAAAAATTACTGTGATCTTCCACGCTAATAGCCCGTGGTATGCTCTTCTCCACCACCCGACGATAGCAGTGGCCCAGCCCTTCGCTGACATTGCCGACCCAGGCCGCGATGATCCTGGCGACGCAGCCCGCGCCAATCAGTTCATCGAAAAGAATATCCGAAATAGGGCCGATCAGCGTCAAGTCGCGCCGCCGTTGGCGTATAATCTCGTGGCCCGCCGCGTAGGGGATCAGCGGTTCCAGAGCCAGACCAAACGCAATCGACATGCCATCCGCTACATTGCCCGCGATGGCCTCGCTCATGCTCATCAATTTACTCATACAAATATCTCCCCGTGCATTTCCTGCTTACTTATAGTAAACTATACACCATACTAATGCCACTCACTCATTCCCTCCAAAAAGCAACCAATACACTGCACTTCCTAAGAAAGCTCCATAAGCCAAACCACAATAAAAAGACCGTCAAAAGGTTTTACTCTCAACGGTCAAAAACGCCGCACATTTTTACAGATACTATCGACTTTAAACGCCGAAAAAACCATAGTATCTTTTGTAAATCCCAAGATTTTGCGGAAGATTTCTGCATAATTCTGCGGGCGGATCAGAGGAGTGCGAAGCCCTTTTTGCCCCTCTGATATAGACAGAAATCTCCCGTTGAATTTTGGGATTTACACTTTACAGAAGTGACAAGCGCAATGGAAGCATGATTTTGTAGGACCTATTTCTGCTAACGTTCCCAACATCCCTCATAGTGCATTTCTGCTAAGATATTTGACCCTACGAGGATGCATGATGAAACGACAAGGCGATCCCCCAACTTTCTTCTGCTGGTGAGCTTGCACCAGCAGAGTATAAGCAAACCCTCCTTGAACAAGAGGATCTTGCTCTTGCTTCTATTCGCAATTATCTCAGTGAGATACGCCACTTTGTGACCTGGTACGAATAAAGGAAACCTGCTATCTAAGCCCAGCAGGTGCTGGCTGTAGTAGCTAATACCCAGGAGGGACAACATCATCGCTCTCATTTGACATAGCGCACAGTAATTGCCCAGCCTGCCAGGAACGCTGCGCTAGCGATTACGACCGAGATATGCAGTCCGCTGATCAGTGAGGCCGGATGATCCTGACTCATGAAGATGCCGAGCAGCGCCACACCGAGCGCACCACCGGTCTGCCGAGCCGCGTTCAGTACCCCCGCGGCGATCCCTGCGCGCCCTTGCGGTGTATGCAGAAGCAGGGCGGTGACCAGTTGAGCGCTAGCCAGGCCGATACCGCTGCCAATGAGGAGGAGAAAACACTCGACCAGCAGAAGGCTGCCTGCTGGAGTGGTCAACAGGAGTCCCAGAGAACCGATACCACTGAGCAACAGCCCGTACATAATGGGTGTACGAGGGCTGGCGTGCGAGGCAAAGCGACCCAGCAGCGCGGATACGAGCGAGACTGATCCTGCGAGCGGCAGGAAGGCGAAGCCTGTTTCTAACGATGAAAGACCTCTGGCCTGCTGAAAAAAGAGACTCAGGATGAAAATCAGGCCATAAAAGCCAAAGTTCAAGAGCAGACCGGCCACGTTTGTCGCTGAAAAGGTCGGATTGGCGAACAGCTTGAGCGGAAGCATCGGAGCGGGCGTATGGCGTTCAAGCAGGAGGAAGGCGACGAGCCCGATCATGCTCACGAGAAAGGCACCCAGAATGAAAGGGCTGTTCCAGCCCAGCGTTTTGCCCTCGATAAACGCGGCAGTCAGAGCTGCCAGCGTGATGATGATCATGAACTGTGCGCCCAGATCAAGGCTTCGCCCTTCCCCGCGCGTTGATGGCCTGATGAAGCGCCAGGCAACGACGATGCCCACGAGTCCGAATGGAATATTGACCATAAAAATGCTCCGCCAGCCCAGGGTATCGACCAGAATACCGCCAATCAGAGGACCGACTGCTAGACCCAGGTTGGAGATCGCACCCCAGATGCTGATCGCGCGGGCACGGGCTTTGGGGTCAGGATAGGCCTCATTCAACAGGACCAGTGTTGTGGGGATGAGCAGTGCCGCGCCTATCCCCTGCATGACGCGCGCAGCGATCAGGATAACGATGGTTGGTGCCTCACCGCACAGGCTGGACGCAGCAGCAAAGAGCGCGACGCCAATCAGAAACACCTTCCTGGCTCCAAAGCGATCGTCCAGCATACCGGTAGTCAAAAGCAGGCAGGCGACCACGAGCACATAGCCATCAACGATCCATTGCAGTTCGCTGATACTAGCGCCAAGATTGCGCTGAATAGCAGGCAGGGCTACGTTGACAACCGTGGTATCAAGAAAAACCATGAAGAAGCCAATGCTGACCGTTATAAGAGTCAGCGTCTGGGTTCTCTTCGTTGCTTGTGCCATTTGCGTTTCACGGAGTGTGTGTGCCATAAACAATTTGCCTCGTTTGTTTTCTCATAGTTCAAAGCATACATGCTCTTCATCTGCTGGAGGCAGAGGTAGAACAATAATCTCTTGTGGTAGTATTATGGTATCGAGTCTCTTGTGGAAACTTGTGGAAACCAGAGAGCCGTTTTCCTATGAATTTGACGTTTAGACTAAGTAAGCTCAGGCAATCCTCGATTGCAGAGGATTGCCCGTGGAGTAATGTTCCAAACGAAGTTAAGAGACCTCGCCAGTGGCGAGGGAACGCCGTTGGAAAGTCGAGCATAGAAGGTGCTATTCAGCCGTTCGCTTTGATTGCCCTGAACCAACCTGTTCATCGGTGAGCAAGGGGAGCTTGCACATCGGATGAGTGATGCCTGCGGGAACGGCGCGGGGCGTAACCTGATAAGCACTGCGCTGGGTGCCACTCGACGGCTTCTGGTTCCCACAGAGGCTGTTGCGAGGATTAGGAGGTGTCTCAAAGTGTTGTGGCTCGCAGGGCACGGCGAAAGTGGTTCTTGTCTGGGTAGTCATCCACTGTCAAGCTCCGCTTGAAGCATCTCTGCCTTCCCTCTTTCAGAAGATTTTATTGCAAGTAAAGGCTATTGTAGAACTGGATGGTCATCTCGGGGGAGACACGGGTCCCGATACGAGCGAACAGGACGTTGCAGGGGTCCAGAACAATATTCCCTTCGGTGGTTGGACAGTCGAAAAAGCCATAGGAGGCGAGAAAGGTGGTCAACATGCTGCGGTAGTTGGCGCACGTCAGTCCTAGACCAATGGTGTCCCAATGCCAGGAGAGACCAAAGCCCAACAGGATCAGGTCCTCGATTCCTTCGGTCTCAAGCACGAGAGTCAACAGGTGACGCGCGATTCCCTTCCTGCGAAACGCCGAGCTGACTTCGCATGCGATCTCGTAGGCGTTTGTGAGATCTCCTGACCACCCGTGAAGCGGAGCGAGCGTGACCTGCCCAACGATCACTCCTGATGGGGTCGAGGCCAACGAGAGGATATTCTCTGGCCTGCGGGCAATGTCCAGGAGGCGTTGATGCTCGCGCGAGGGCTGCCGCGAAAACACCCGCAATCCCCGGTCGGTCTCCAACTCCTCAACCAGCCAGGGCGAGCAAGCTGTACGCAAGACTAGTGATTCGCCTTTCACTTCAACGTTGAGGCGACGAGACTGAACCTCATCCCTGTAGAGCATGTGTTTCTCTCCTCGTGCGCTCTTCGGGCACGTCGGCGGCAAAGGCCCTGCGGAAGTGAGCCGGATCGAGTGTGAACTCGGGTGCCGTCTCTCCATCTGACCCAGTCGGATAGTGACGTACCAGAAGCAGCGGATTGATGATACTGTCCTTCGAATGCATGTCTGCGAGGCGTTCGCCTTCCTCGGGGATCAGTGCTGCTACGTACACCAGGCCAACGACGTTTAAGGCGTTGACTCCAGCATTACTAATCACAGCTCCGCCGTAGGAATGGGCGACGAGGAGGATAGGACCGTCGATCTGATTGAGAAAGCTCGCAATGTAGGCGGAGTCGGCGCGCACGCCGCGGAGCGGATTGGGCGGAGCGATGACGTCATGGCCGAGCTTTTGCAAACGTTCGATCACTCCGTTCCAACTGGACGCGTCGGCGAAGGCGCCGTGTACGATGACGATGGTTGGTTGAGCGTTGGTGTTCATTGAGGTACCTCCCAAAAGACTATATCAACGTGAGTTCGGGATACAGCTCTGATTTCCATAAGGAAGCTTAATGGTTTCGCGAAACCATTAAGCTTCCTTTATGCGTTTATCCCTATGCTTTTTCTAAGACACGGCCTCGTTAAGGCAGTTTGGACGCGAGCACATCGATACTGCCAATAGCGGGTGGCTGCGCGAACAGTTCAGGCGCTTTCTGCATCAGCGCTGCCGCAACGGGGCCTGCCAGGTGTGCTTGTCGACCCGCCTCATCCGGGAAGGCGTCAAAGATACCAAACGTCGTGGGTCCCAGGCGTATCGCGAACCACGCGGTGGTTGCTGGCTCCGCCTGAGCCAATGGTAAGGCTCCACGCAGAAAGCTCTCAACTTCCGCCTCTTTTCCAGGTTTTGCTTCCAACTGAACAAGTAGTGCTACGTTAACCATACTGTAATCTCCTTTTCTTATGCATAATCATCTTAACACACTGTATACAACGTGAGTTCGGGATACAGCTCTGATTTCCATAAGGAATGGCCTTCTTCCGTAGGGTACGGGGCGGATTCTCTACTAGAACCAGCCCGTGCCAACTCTTTGCTAAGTACATTCAAACAACGTTTTTGGGATGGTGTGTGCCTGCCGAGCAGGTTTTATCCCGCGTGTGTTGATTGATTGTACTTAGGATAAGTATGCCTGGAGAGGCCCTTATGTTACAATGACATCTGAGACAAGTTACGGGACATCTCAGTTGTCTGAGATGTCGCCTCACTTTAGAGAAAGTGAAAGGGTGCATCTGTGATGGAACTCTATCAATTGAGGAGAGTGCGTGAGCAGAAAGGGTGGTCACAGTCCAGAGTCGCGGAAGCTCTGGGGGTCACAACCAGGACGGTGAGTCGCTGGGAACAGGGGCAGGCCATGCCCTATCCATACTATCGCCAACAACTGAGTCTCCTTTTTGAGAAGAATGAACAACAATTAGGTTTTGTACCAGACGCCACCGCCAGCAATGCACGCGAGGAACATGACGCTCAACTCGCCCAATGCTCTCCTCTGTTGCCGCACAGAGCATTCCTCATAGATCCCACCATTCCCAATGGATTAAGACGGTTCAGTAATGTTTTTGGGCGCGACCATGTCCTGGCGCTCATCAAGAAACGCCTGCTCGGTACTAAAGCGCAGAGATTTACGGCTCTCCATGGCTTGCCTGGTACTGGTAAAACGGCGTTGGCGGTGGCCCTTGCCACTGATCCTGATCTCTGCGCCCATTTCTCAGATGGCGTGCTCTGGACTGGCCTGGGGCCGCAGGCCAATACACTGGGACACCTGGCCCGTTGGGGAAAACTTCTAGGAGCCACGCCGGGCTTGGCGGAGCAAATGAGTGCGACCGCGTGGAGACAGGCGCTGAGTTCCGCGATTGGTTCTCGCCGTTTCTTAATCGTCATCGATGATGCCTGGAATCTGGAGGATGCTCTCACGCTTACCGTTGGTGGACCCAACAGTACGTATCTCCTCACCAGTCGTCTCCCGCAGGTAGCCTTTGAGTTCGCGCATATGGGGGCGATTGAGATTCATGAATTAGCGGAGGAGGATGCCCTCACCCTGGTGGCCCACTATGTTCCTCAGGTTGTCCAGCAGCGTCACGACGACGTGCTTGCACTGATTCGCGCGGTGGGCGCTTTACCTTTAGCTCTGACATTAATGGGGCAATACCTGGCGTTTCAGGCGCTTTCTGGCCAGCCTCGTCGCCTGAATACCGCGCTTGACTACCTGCATGATGCCAGCCAGCGTCTTCACCTGCATGCTCCTGTTGCGCTGGATGCGCGTTCTCCCAGTTTACCGGAAAACATGCCTCTTTCGTTATATGCTGCCATTACTCTGAGTGTCCAACGACTTGATCCTCAGTCTCAGGAGATGTTAGCGGCCCTTGCGATTTTTCCTCCCAAGCCCAATAGCTTTTCGGAGGAAGCTGCATTGGCTGTAGCCCAGGCCTCAGTTGAGGCGCTGGATGCTCTTTGGGATGCTGGTCTACTCGAAAGTAGTGGTGCGGGCCGCTATACACTGCACCAGACAATTGTTGAGTATGCCCGCGCGCGGGGCAGTCATTCCCATGCTCGCCAGCGACTTGTTCACTATATCCTTCAGTTGTCGCAACAACATGAGCCAGATAGGAATGCGTTAGAATATGAGACCGCCAATGTTCTGGTCGCTTTAGACGCCGCTCTCGAGTTAAACTTGCATCAGTCTTTACTCCAAGGGCTGGCCCAGTTTGTCCCATTTATGCAGGTGCAGGGTCTGGAGTTGGTCCAGCGCCTTGGCTCAACGCAGCTGATGAGCCAGACCCTTGTGCAGTGGGGCAACATCCATCTCCAGCAACAGCTCCTTGATGCCGCCCACCGTGCCTTTAGCGAGGCTCTGAAGCTCAATGAGAGATCAGATAACGATCCTACAATCAGCGCGTCGGCGCAATACGGTCTGGCTCAACTCTCCCAACTGCGCGGGGATAACGGGTAGTGACGCACCCTCTGCTTCCTTCCTCAGAAATATCCTGGTTAATACCATTCATTTGGTGTTTAACGTGAGTTCTGGATAAGCAGACCCCTCTCCGATGAGTGAGAATAGGAGTCAGACAAACAACTTCTATTCATCATCGGAGGGATCTGACTATGAGTCTACTCGAATTGTTTTGTGATGTCGATGACTTTGTGTTAAGTTTTGCATCGCAGTGGAAAGCGAGCCGTTTGGCAACAGAGAAGCAGCGGGAGCGTGCAGGCCAACTGTGCCCAAGCGAGGTGATGACTATTCTGATCCATTTTCACCAGTCCC
>DATAYF010000666.1:0-7579 GCA_036272735.1 Ktedonobacteraceae bacterium | reverse complement strand
GCGATCCAGCATCGGACCAACAGCAATTATCGTGGCACGCTGGCCCCGTTTGACCACGTCCATCCGACCGAATTGGACGGACCCTGTTTGCGCGTTGGTCGCGGTATTCAAACGGTAATACGTGGGCACGCCATTGGCATAGGCGCATCCTTTGGGGTGGGTAGAAGAAAGCAAGTATCAAATTTGGAACATGAGCATCATTCCTTTGACTTTTCCATTCCCGCACGTTACACTGTATTTATATTCATTGTTCGCTGAGTTCACCAAATAAATAGAGGTAAGGTGAAGTTTTCATGGCAGTAACACCCAACCGGATCTATACCACGCTAACCAGTCGTGGTCTGCACCATGACACCCTTCCGATGCGGCTCTACCATAAGGCGAAGAAACTGGGTACGTGGGACCCGCGCGATATCGACCTGACCCAGGATCGGCTGGATTGGCTGCGTCTTTCTGAAGACCATCAGGGGCGTCTGCGCAATCTGGTCATCAGCTTTCAGGCTGGCGAGGAAGCGGTCACGCTGGATTTGTTGCCGCTGATCATGACGATAGCACGCGAGGGACGCTTGGAAGAAGAGATGTTCCTGACCACCTTCCTGTGGGAGGAGGCCAAACACACAGAGTTCTTCCGCCGCGTTCTGGATGAGGTGCTACAGGAGAAAGATGATCTACATATGATCACTTCTCCCTCCCCTAGCAACGGGCGTGATCTCTTCGCGGATGTGCTCCCACGCGAAATGAATCGCCTTCTGACCGACCCATCGCCAGAGAATCAGGTAAGGGCCTCGATCCTCTATAACATGATTGTCGAGGGCGTGCTGGCAGAGACCGGCTATTATAGCTATTCCAGGCTGCTCAGCGAGAGCGGCATGATGCCCGGTTTACTGCAAGGCATTCAGTTGATTAAACGCGACGAGTCCCGGCATATTGCCTATGGCGTTTTTCTGATCTCCCGCCTGGTCGCGGCAGACCAATCGCTCTGGCCCATTGTCGAGAATCGTATGAATGAACTTTTTTCGTCTATTGAGCGTGATCAGCAGAAAAATGGCACGGTGGAACCTGTTCGTCTCTTCGCGCGCCAGCAGTTTGAAAAACGCCTGGCAAGGATCAGCCGCGCCCGTGAACAGAGCGTCGAGCAAATCTATCGGTCTACTGAAAGCGAAGAGGCAGCCGAGAGCGAGGCGGAAGGGCCAGGATTGGCCGGGCACAACGCTTGACAACGCCTGCTCAATCGTGTATCCTTGACGCCAAAGCGATACAATTTATAGAGAACGCGCTGACCAGGAATAGTAGATACCGCGTAAATCAAGCAGCGAGCCGGAAGAGTGCAAGCCGGTAGGTGAAACGGCATCGAACCCGCCTGTGAGCGTCAGTGAGAAGAACTGACCGGTCACCTCGACCGTTACTCTGAGGTGCGGTTCGTTTGTGACCGTAAAGAGCGGGGTTGTGCTACTACGTTGCAAGCACAGCTCAAAATAGGTGGTACCACGGGTTTTATAACTCGTCCTTATGGGGGGCGAGTTTTTTTGTGCCCTGTTTTATAAATGTTATCGATGAAAGGGTGACTCATGGCAAATACAGAGAAGTATGTTGAAGATATTGTTGACCAGGAGGATGATTTTTCTAAATGGTACAACCAGGTCGTACGCAAGGCCGAACTGGCCGATTATGCTCCGGTGCGTGGCTGCATGATCATTCGTCCTTACGGCTATGCCATCTGGGAGAACGTACAGCGCTTACTGGATGCACGCTTTAAAGAGACCGACGTGGTCAATGCCTACTTCCCGCTGCTCATTCCGCGCAGCTTTTTGGAAAAAGAGGCTGAGCACGTCGAGGGCTTCGCGCCTGAACTGGCATGGGTGACACGTGGCGGCGGCGAAGAGCTTGAAGAGCCGTTGGCAATCCGTCCGACCAGCGAAACGATCATTGGCCATAGCTACGCACGCTGGATTCAGAGCTATCGCGACCTGCCGCTACTCATCAACCAGTGGAACAACGTCGTGCGTTGGGAGAAGCGTACCGCGCTCTTCTTACGCACCTCCGAGTTCTTGTGGCAGGAGGGCCATACCGCGCACCGCAGCGCAGAAGAGGCCGAGGAGCGCACGCGCATGATGCTTGAGGTCTATCGTTCGTTTGCCGAAGAGGAAGCGGCTATTCCAGTCATCACCGGCCGTAAGACCGAGAACGAGAAGTTTGCCGGAGCGCTGCGCACCTATTCCATCGAGGCGTTGATGGGGGATGGCAAGGCGTTGCAGTCTGGAACCAGTCACAACCTTGGTACCAACTTTGCGCAGGGTTTTGATATCCAGTTTCTCGACGCCGATGGGCAGCGCAAATACTGTCATACCACAAGCTGGGGCCTGAGTACCCGTATGATCGGTGGCATTATCATGGTGCACGGCGACAAGTCCGGGCTGATCCTGCCGCCGCGTATCGCCCCCTACCAGGTCGTGATTGTGCCGATCTGGCGCAACGAGAAGGACCGTTCGGCGGTCAGCGAGCACGTGGCGAAGGTTGAGAAGTTGCTCAAGGGCAAAGTGCGCTTCAAGACCGATAATAGCGAGAACACGCCGGGCTGGAAGTACAACGAATGGGAGATGCGCGGTGTGCCGGTGCGCCTGGAAGTTGGCCCGCGCGACGTACAGAACAACAACGCGATGCTGGTGCGCCGCGACAATCGCGCCAAAGAGCCGGTTTCGCTCGACGCCCTGGAGACACGGCTTCCCGAATTGCTCGAAGAGGTACAGAAGGCGCTGTACCAGCGTGCGCTCGACTTCCGCAAGGAAAACACGCATTACACCGAGAGCTACGAAGAGTTCAAGCAGATCATCGCTGAGAAACGGGGCTTTGTGCGCGTGAAGTGGGCTGAGGACAGCGCCGCCGAACAGGCTATCAAGGAAGAGACCAAAGCAACGATTCGCGTTATCCCGTTTGACCAGCCGGAAGGCGGAGTCAAGGGCAAGTGTATCTACACAGGCAAACCCGCCACCTGCGAAGCCATCTTTGCCCGCGCATATTAGGTTGGGATACGTTGGGTGCTGTGGGTAGAAGATCCATAGCATCCAACCGTTGGCTACATTGGGAAAACAACAAGGAGAGTCATATGCGTGTTACACACCTGCTCTCTACCACCTTGCGCGAGGCGCCACGCGATACAGAAGGCGGCAACCAGGAGCTTCTGATCCGTGCGGGCTTTATACGCCAGTTACTGGCTGGTGTGTACAGCCTTCTGCCTCTGGGTACGCACGTCATGCACAAGGTTGAATGCATCGTGCGCGACGAAATGGACAAAGCTGGTGGTCAGGAAGTTATCATGCCCGTATTACAGCCAAAAGAGTTGTGGGAGGCGAGGCCCGCTCATGGTGGTCCCACGCGTGCCGAGGCAATGGGCGACGTGCTCTTCAGTCTACGTGATCGACGTCATGACCTCGTGCTAGGTCCCACGCACGAAGAGGTTGTGACGCTGCTCGCCAGAGAGTTTGTACGTAGCTATCGTGACCTGCCGCGCCGCCTGTATCAGATCCAGACCAAGATGCGTAACGAGCTGCGTCCGCGTGGTGGCCTCTTGCGTACGCGCGAATTCCTTATGAAAGACCTGTACAGCTTCGATGCCGACGCTACCGGACTTGATGCCAGTTTCCAGGCCATGACCGATGCCTATCACGCCATCTTTACGCGTTGCGGCTTACGCTACATCGTTGCTGAGGCTGACAGTGGAGCGATTGGCGGTAAAGACTCGTGCGAATTTATCGCCGTGACTGAAGCAGGCGAAGATCTCGTCATGCTCTGCGATCAGTGCGACTATGCTGCGAACCAGGAGCGCGCCGAATTTGTGCATGATATACTAACGAGCGAGCAAGAGGCTGAAATAGCAGAGGTATATACACCGGATTGCATGGCGATTAGCGACCTCTGCGCTTTCCTTGACGTTTCGGCTACCAAAACCATCAAAGCTGTATGTTATGGCGCGAGTGGACAGCTGGTTCTGGCAATTATACGCGGCAATTTAGAGGTCAATGAAGTCAAGCTGAGCAATATTCTCAATCGCTCGGGTATCAACAGTGCTGATCTGCACCTGGCAACGTCTGAAGAACTGGCAACAGCCGACATCATCGTAGGCTACACCTCGCCGATTGGTAAAAGTGAGGATATTCTTATAGTCGCGGATACCTCGTTGAAGCAGGGAAATAACTTCGTCGCTGGCGCTAATCGAGCTGAATATCATGTCAAGAACGTCAATTACCCGCGTGACTTCCGCGTGGATGTCTGGGCAGACCTGGCAACAGCCTACGAAGGTGCGGCCTGTGTTAAGTGTGGCGGAACGTTGCATGCTGTGCATGGTTGCGAGCTGGCGCATATCTTCAAGCTTGGTACCCGCTATAGCGATCTATTCGAGGCGCAATACCTCGATGCTAAAGGAGACATGCATCCGCTGTTAATGGGCTGCTATGGCATCGGATTGGGGCGCCTGATGGGCTGCATCGTCGAGCAATGCCATGACGACAGGGGCATTGTCTGGCCGTTGCCTGTCGCTCCATACCACGTTGCCTTGATTGGACTCGATCTCGACAAGGGTGAAATGAGCGCGCTTGCCGAGCAACTCTACGCTGGCCTGATCGCGGCAGGTGTCGAAGTGCTCTTCGATGATCGCATCGAAAGCGCGGGTGTCAAATTCAACGACGCCGACCTGATCGGCTTGCCGCTGCGTGTTGTGATTAGCAAGCGCTCGCTGAAGAATGGCGGCGTCGAGCTGAAATTGCGGGCACACAAAGAAAACCGTATCATACCAGTGACCGAAGCGCTACAGGCCATTCAGGCGGAAATTCGTCATGGCCTGGATGCGTGAAGACGATACATGTTAATGAGGTAGGATTATTTTGATAATCCTACGATGACACACATGCAAGGAGGTAATTGCTGTATGCAACCTTTATTCACCAATGGAGATACCGTCTTATTTCAAGGGGATAGCATTACCGATGTCGGGCGTGAGCGCGAGAATGCAGCGCATCTTGGCTATGGCTACGCTATGCTGGCTGCGTCCTGGTTTAGCGCGCTCTACCCCGAAAAGAATGTCACATTTCTCAATCGGGGTGTTGGTGGCAACCGTGCTGTGGATCTGCTAGAGCGCTGGCAGGAGGATTGTATCACCCTTCGACCAACCTGGGTTTCTCTTCTTATAGGCATTAACGAGACCTGGCGCCGGTACGATAGTAACGATCCGACGAGCACTGAGCACTATGAAATAGCCTATCGTGCCCTCATTGAACGTACGATTTCGACAGTGCATGCACGCCTGATCCTGTGCGAGCCGTTTGTGCTGCCTGTCCCGGCGGATCGCGAACGCTGGCGTGAAGATCTCGACCCCAAGATTGCTGTAGTGCGTAAGTTGGCACGCAAGTATCACGCGCTCTATGTGCCTTTTGATGGTATATTTGCCCAGGCGGTCACACAACGCCAACCAGCGTTTTGGGCAGAGGACGGCGTGCATCCTACTCCTGCGGGACATGCACTGATGGCCCAGGAGTGGTTGCGAACCGTCAAAGCGTTGTAGCAAGAAAGGAGACATAATGGAAAAGTTGCCAGTCTATCCGCGTGGTTTTCGTACCTGTGCCAAAAATGTTGGTCTCAAGGACGACACGTTAGATTTCACCGTTATTGCTTCGGATGTGCCTGCCTCAGCGGCGGCAATGTTCACAAAAAGCCGATTTTGTGGCCCGGCTATTCTCGTGGGACGCGAGCACGTGGCTGATGGACGTTTGCAGGCGTTCGTGGTGAACAGTAAGAACGCCAATGTCGCTACCGGCGAGCAGGGCCTTGCCAACGTTCGTAAGGTTGTGCAGGCGGTGAGCGAGGAACTGAACATCGCGCCCAATGATATTTTGCCCTCATCGACCGGCGTGATCGGCCATCAATTGCCGATAGCGAAGATGGTGCAGAGCATCAGGGGCATCGATGCTGAAATGCGTGAGGGCTCTTTGGAAGAGGCGGCGCGTGCCATTATGACCACAGACACGCATCCAAAGATCCGTGTCCGCAAAATTGGCGAGGCTGTGCTGGTGGGTATGGCGAAGGGTTCGGGGATGATCGAGCCAAACATGGCGACGATGCTCAGCTATTTTGTGACCGATGCTCGCATCGATTCTGCCCAGTTGAAGCAAGCCCTGCACACGGCGGTCAACCTGAGCTTCAACATGGTCAGCATCGATACCGATACGAGCACCAGTGATACCGTGGCGATGATGGCGAACGGCCTGGCTGGCAATGTGGATATGACCGAGTTTCAGCAGGCTTTGCAAACGATGGCGATTGAGCTGGCCCAGGAGGTAGCGCGTGATGGTGAAGGGGCCACGAAGCTCGTTACCGTCACAGTTGAGCAGGCCGCGTCGTTTGCGCAAGCCAAACGCGTCGCCAAGGCCATCGTCAATTCGCCGTTGGTGAAAGCGGCCATTTTTGGGTCTGATCCAAACTGGGGACGTATCGCGATGGCCATTGGCAAATGCGATGAACAGACCGATATCGTGCCTGAAAAGACCACCATTGCCTTTGGCGACCTGGTTGTATACCAGGGACACGATCCCGAACTTGACGCGGCTTATCTCGGCCAGTTGCAAGCGTATTTACGCAACAACGAAGTAACCATTCGTGTCTCGCTGGGTCTGGGCAGCGCCAGCGCAACCGTCTGGGGCTGCGATCTCTCCTACGAGTACGTGCGCATCAACGGCGAATATACGACGTAGGTTGAACGATACTTCGCGAAACCAGCTTTACCCATAACTTATGGTATACTCAGCTTGTATTGAAGCGATTAGAGATAGGAAAGGAGGTGCTCTATGAATAACACCAGTTTTACCCCGAATAGTTTTTTACCACAAAAAGATAGGAGTACCTCTCATGAGGACAGATACTGCGTTATTAATTATTGATGTGCAAACGGGGTTGGTCGCTGGAGCGGATCCTGTCTACCAGCTCGACAAACTGTTGGAGAACATTTCTACCCTCATTTCCTGGGCGCATACGACAGGAGTTCCGATCATCTATATTCAAGATAATGATGTAGATGAGATCGGATCACCTGGCTGGCAGATTCATCCAACTATTGTACCCGCAGAGGGAGACCTGGTAATTCGCAAGCCTGAAACAGATGCATTCTATGGGACTGCGTTGCAGCGGGAGATGGATGCGCGTGATATCGTGCATCTCATTGTCGTTGGATGTAAGTCGGAGGTGTGCGTCGATGCGACCTGTCGCAAGGCGACCGACCTGGGCTATAATGTAACGCTGGTCAGTGATGCGCATTCGACCACGGATAACGCCATCCTGGCAGCGCAGCAAATTATCGCCTATCACAACCATATCTTGCAAATGGTCTGGTCGGATGAACATGGCGAAGTAGTTGGAGTGACGGCCAAGCCCACAAGCGCGATTGTCGCAAGCCTGCTGTAAGCCTGGGCTTTCATAGATAGAGTGAATACATAAAGGATTGTTAATGGTTTCGCGAAACCATTAACAATCCTTTATGTATTCTCGCTTCTTCGCCAGAGAAAGAAGTGAAATACAAGAGGAAAGTCGCACAGCA
>DATAYF010000665.1:0-5471 GCA_036272735.1 Ktedonobacteraceae bacterium | reverse complement strand
GAGTTTCAAGGCCGTGGGTTTCTCGCCGGCTTGATACTGCCGGTCCCATTCCGCCAGTGCCCAGTTCCACACAAAACGGGCAATGCCTGCGGCTCTGGCAAAATAGTCCTTTTGCCCTTCTGTCGGATTGAGGCGGATCTTGTGCGCGCGAATCAGTGCTCATCCCTCTTGCTGTTCGTCAAAACCTCTCTTGCTTCTTTATTGTAGAACGTTTTTTCTCCGACGTCAATGGGAAGGAATGTATGCGGTTTGCTCCTTTTTAACCATATTTTCCCATCTTTTTGAGAACTGTTACATTCTCTTTTCTAGTTTCCTCAGTGCCCGCGGAGCGTCACAAGGTTTTTGAAGTCGAATGCGGTGGACCTGGGTCGCAGGCTACCAGTCCCACCGCATTCGACTTCCATGAGACTACATGATCAAATTGCCACCGTCCACGGTGAGATACGCACCAGTCACGAAGGATGCCTGGTTTGAGGCCAGGTAGGCAATGGCCGCAGCCACATCTTCGGGCTTGCCATTTCGCCGCATGGGGGTTGCTTGTGCCATCTGATCGCGTCTCTCTTGTGGTGTGCCTGCGTTCAGATCGGTGACAATGTGACCCGCCCCCACCGCATTTACGCGGATGCCAGAGGGCCCTAACTCCTCTGCCATGTTTTTGACCATACTTTCGACGCTGGCCTTTCCGATTGCAATGGTCATGCCGCTTCCTCCGGGCACAGGTCGCCGCGCGGTCGTTGCGCTAACAAAAACGATGCTTCCCCATTGTTGTTTGATCATCGTCGGAAGGACCGCCTGGCTGGGGTAGAACGCCGATTGCAATTGTCCCCGCACAAATGACTCCAAAACGTCCCATTTGCTTTCGGTGAAAGGGGCGAGCACCGCCTGAAGCTGTTCGCTGGCGGAGCGTGTGAGGCTTTCGGAGGAGGTGTTGAAGGCTGGGGCATTGAGGATCAAGGTATCAATGGGGCCAAGAGCTGCACCAACCGATTGCACCATTGTCTCCACCTGTTCTGCATTCGCAACATCCGCCTGAATCGCGAGTGCTTTGCCCCCTGCTTTCTCGATAATCGAGACAACCTCCTGCGCGGCGGCCTGATTACGAAAGTAGTTGACCGCTACCTTGCCGTTCTTGGGTTTTTTTGCGAGACAAAATAGGCAAAAGTTGCCGTTTTCCAGCAATTTTTACCTTTATTGCCTGGCTGCCGCTTGCTCATATGCCTGCTCGCCTCTTGATACTCGGTTGAGCGCAGCCGTTCAGCTTCAGCAGATGGTAACGCTCGATCAGGAGCCTGCTGCAAGTAGCGTGCTTGTGCCGAGGATCGCCGATAGCTCTGCACATCCATATTTTTCGGTATCCGTGTAAAGACGTGCTCCTTGGGATCACGCCCTTCGATCAGCGCGAGGATATCTTTTTCGTACCCAGCCATGACTGGAACATCGCGTGATATTCCCCCGTTCCCATTCCTCACATGGACCATCAGTTGTCCGGCGTCGTTTGTAAAGATGTCCTCTGTACGAAGATCAGCCCGTCGGAGGCCCGTCGCATTCGCGAGGAGTATCTGACCCGGCCAATATTGGGGCTGAAATTGTGCATCACAGTTATATCGTCACTATACCAGCTCCGCAGGATGCGAATAACTGCGGCTATGCGCAACTGGCGGCCGCGCTTGATGCTGCTCGCTTTTGCTGTCAAACTCCCCCTGGAGATTTTTGAGCGATTGAGGTGAGATGCGGGTTCAGGTGGGTGGCGGAGGAGGTGGGATTCGAACCCACGAAGGCTCATCACCTTACACGATTTCCAGTCGTGCTCACTAGACCACTATGAGACTCCTCCGGGTGGGCGGAGAGAGTGGGATTCGAACCCACGAGGGCTATTAACCCTACCGCTTTTCGAGAGCGGCACATTCGACCACTCTGACATCTCTCCGCCGCTGAGTATAGCACACCTTGTTCATAGTGGCAAGCCCCCGATCTTCGCATCTTCGTAAGCAAAGGTCGTCCTCCTTCTCCGATGATCATTGATTTTCTTGTAGCTCACCATGTTCGTATAGCCAGCGTGCAAAGAGCAGGCGTGCATCTCCGGCGAGGCGCTGACGCATTTCGGGATTGTCATAGAGTTGTTCGCGCATGCAAAGGAGTTTTTGTGCCTCATCCCATGAGAAACCTAGTTCGAGTAGCGCATCAAGTTGCAGGAGGGAATGTTTCATATCAATAGAAGACCGCTCGATCTTGATTGGCTGAACCGAGCGTTCATTAAACTCCGAGAAGCCACCCATTGAAGGTTGCTGCATATGTTTCATTGCGAAATTCTCCATTAGTTAAACTGCGTTTTTGCATGCCGGGTGCAAGTACAGAAATACTAGGGAGCGAACAAACCCTAATAATGATAACTTGCACGACTACCAGTGGTTAAGGCGGCAGCAGGACATCAGGCAGGTACTTTTCTTTCTAGCACATGTAATCGACGAAAGCGGGAGAGAACAATAGTCGAGAGAGGGAAAGGACTTCTGGCAGGCAAACAAAGGACCGGTGTCAATAGGCGAAAGGTGGGTAGGTTTACTACACTGTGGGCAGTGGTTGGTAAGTAGGTAGATAGAGAGAAGCATAGACGGGCGAGAAGTTGAAAGGAGAAGCGCATGAGAGCACAGGCTGCAATGGAGGAGTGTTGGGAGGAATACACCAGGACGAGGCGAGTGAGGCTAAGAGATAGGTTGATCGCGGAGTACGTGCCATTTGTGCGATTTGTGGTAGGGAGATTGGGAATACCGACGAGTGGGTTATTGGACGCAGAGGATCTAGTCAGCTATGGTATGATCGGATTAATCAACGCAATTGATCGCTACGATCCCTCGCGAGGAGTACGTTTTGAAGCGTTTGCAACGCAGAGAATACGCGGAGCGGTGATAGACCAGTTGAGAGCATTAAATTGGCTACCACGATCAGCGGTAGCGAGAGCGCGGCAGATAGAGGGCGGATTAGCAAAGCTCGAGCAGAAGCTAGGTCGTTTTGCTAATGAGACAGAGGCGGCGGAGGAAATGGGAGTCACACCACAGCGCTATCGGCAGATGTTGGTGGAAGTGAGTACTACAGTACTTTCGTTAGATGCGCCACTGAATGCATTATCGCAAGATGACGAAATCGTGGTTCTGGGTGATCTACTTGAAGACCGAACAGCGGTGAGTCCGATAGATCAGTTAGAGAAGCAGGAGCAACTAGGGAGTCTATGCGAGGCGGTCGAGCACTTACCGGAACGAGAACGGCTGGTACTCACGTTGTATTATCAGGAAGAGTGCACCATGAAAGAGATCAGTCGGGTGATCGGTGTATCAGAATCGCGCGTTTGCCAGTTGCATATGCAAGCGATTATGCATTTAAGGACTGCCTTAGGGCAAGGAGAAGGTAAGGTGGTGAAGAAGGGAGTGGTGGTGCCATTGGCAGCAAAAGAGCGCAGGGTACTCAAGCAGCAGGCGAAGATCGTGGATGAAAACGTTGTTATTCGTAAACGAATTCGTTCACAACGCCGGGTGTCCTAGCGTGTACATAGTATCACCATGCTGGTATTTGTTGCATGTCGATAATGGTTATATAGGGAGGTATAAGCAGTGAAAGAAAACACTTGCCGTAGAAGCAAGGGAATGCTCTGTAGAAAGGATGCGTAGGTTGGCTGAAGATAATGTATAGAGAGTCGACATGGAGTATTGACAACATGTATACTAAAGAGAGTAGTCTATGGTGCAAGTATGCACTATAGATGACTCAATCCTTTTTAGAACGATTACTCAATTAGTGCGGTCTGTGCGTCTGTATTGAAGGTAGTAACGAAGCTAAACATGCGCTACTCATTCTTCTGCGGTCACGTCAGAGGAAACGCCTGCTCACAGGGCGTCGGTCGCAGCGCAGGGACGCTTAGGACATGCCTGGAATGAAGGGAGCTTAGCATGCTCGTATTGCGACGAAAAGTTGGCGAAAGTATAGTACTTGCTGGTGTGATCAATATCTCGGTATTGGCTGTTGAAGGGGAGCGCGTGAAGATTGGCATCAGTGCCCCACCGGATGTAACAATTGTGCGCGAAGAATTGTTGCGTGTTGTTGGGCCGAAGCAGACACCCGATCAGAACACTCCCATTCAACCTCACTAGCAGACGGAGTGTACGAACATAGAGGAGGATCACCATGTGCACGTGGTGGTCCTCCTCTTTTTGCTGCTGGTTACGGCGTAAGATGGTTGAGGCTTAGTCGGCCTTTGTTGATGCTTTATGACCATTGACCTGGTCTGCCAGGGCATCGGTTGCAGTCGCGCCACCTACTGCATGCTGGGTAATGAACGCTTCGGTCAATTCGCGTGCTATGTTATCGGGATGCTGGATGGGAGGAGATTTCATCAAGTAGGAGCTGGGGTCTTCGAGCGTCCCGCTGATCCCATGGTCGAGAGCGAGTTTCACCAGGCGTACGGCGTCGATGACCACACCGGCCGAGTTCGGCGAGTCCCAGACTTCGAGCTTTAATTCAGCATTGAGCGGTACATCACCAAAGGTTCGGCCTTCCATGCGAATATAAGCCCATTTGCGATCATCAAGCCAGGGCACGTAGTCGGAAGGGCCGATATGCACATTGTTTTCGCCAATGTCGTAATCAAGCTGACTGGTGACGGCGTTGGTTTTGCTAATCTTCTTTGATTCAAGCCGGTCGCGCTCAAGCATATTATAGAAGTCGGTATTTCCACCGACGTTAAGCTGCATCGTGCGCTCGACTTTTACGCCACGTTCACGAAAGAGGCGTGTGAGCATGCGATGGACGATGGTTGCTCCAACCTGGCTCTTGATATCATCACCGATCATTGGTAGCCCGGCAGCTCTGAAGCGCTCCTGCCAATAATTTTCGCGTGCAATGAATACAGGAATGCAGTTCACGAAGCCGACGCCAGCGCTCAGGATTTGCTCAACATACCATTTAGTGGCGGTTTCTGACCCGACAGGGAGATAGTTGACGACGACATCGGTGCCGGTATCTTTGAGAATACGTCCGATATCGGCGGTTTGGCCGGGAGCTTTATGAATGATTTTCGCCAGGTATTTCCCAAGACCATCATGGGTCATGCCGCGCGAGACGTTGACGTCCAGCGGGTGGACATCTGCAAATCGATACGTATTGTTGGGCGTGCTATAAATTGCTTCACTGAGGTCTTTGCCTACTTTGTTGCGGTCGATGTCGAAGGCCGCTGAAAATTCGATATCGTGAATGTGGTAGCCGCCAAGATTGACATGCATCAAGCCTGGGACAAAGTCCTCGGGCTTCGCATCACGATAATAGTGAACGCCTTGTACGAGGGAACTGGCGCAGTTGCCAACGCCAATAATAGCGACTCGTACCTTCGATGTGCTCGGCATATAAAAAAACTCCTCTTTATGTACGTCCAAATTTGAGTCGTGGAACCATTCATTATCATACCCCCTAAGCCTGCTTGAATGCTA
>DATAYF010000664.1:0-3100 GCA_036272735.1 Ktedonobacteraceae bacterium | reverse complement strand
CGGGCCGTAGAAGTCGGCGGTGTCGATGTGCGTGATGCCCAGCTGCATGGCTTCGCGCAGCACGGCCACGGCAGCGTCGCGGTCGGCGGGTGGACCGAACACAGTCGGGCCAGCCAACTGCATCGCGCCGTACCCTATGCGAGTGACCGTCAGATCCTCGGCCATGGTGAACGTTCCTGCGGCTGTGGCTGGCAGATTACTATGTTCATTCACTGAATGCGATACCATAGAAAATTTCCTCTTTCTCTCGTTGAAACTACGACAATCACGATGCGTGATATACTAAGCAGTATGACATACAGGCTATCGTATGACCAGAGTCCCTTTATCGTATGATTGAGACTAGCAGGATAAGGAGCAAAGAGGACGATGAGCGACGAACAACGCAGACAGGACCTGGCGGATTTTCTACGCACGCGACGGATGCGCCTCTCGCTTGAACAGGTCGGGTTGATACGTGGTGGGAGGCGGCGCACCCCAGGATTGCGGCGCGAAGAGGTGGCGCAGCTAGCGAATGTGGGTGTTTCCTGGTATACCCTGTTGGAGCAAGGACGCGATATTCACCCTTCAAGCGAGGTGCTACAGAGCATTGCTGATGCGTTACAACTCACGCCCGACGAACGGCAACATCTTTTCTTGCTTGCCGATCAGCAACACCTCGTCGATACACACGCATCTCATGAACAGGTAAGCCCTGCGTTACGCCGTGTGCTTGACGCGCTCAATCCTATTCCGGCCTACGTCATTGGTCGTCGTTGGAATTATCTCGCCTGGAACACCACTGCTGAGCATGTCTTTTTGCCGTCGAAATCGGCGCCGCCATATGAATATAATGCTGTCTGGCGTATTTTTGCTGATCCGATGAGTCATATATACAACCCTGAGTGGGAACTGGTGGCGCAGAGAGTGCTAGCGGAATTCCGTGCTGATAGTGCGCGTTATGCCGATGAAGAATGGTTCAAACGCTTGATAGCTGATTTGCAGCGCGTAAGTCCTGAGTTTCGCGCATGGTGGCCTCGTCACGATGTGCGTGGGAGAAGCGATGCACGGAAAGACATAGAGCATCCGCTTGTAGGACGCCTGATGTTCGAGCATACAACCTTGCAAGTACCTACAGCCCCCGAACTCAAAATCATGATCTATACACCACTACCTGACACGGATACGCTGGAAAAGCTCCAGCAGTTGATGGATAAGGGTGTAGCCATGAATGCTGTGTAGGCAGATGGTCATGCTTTTTTCCGCGATCACGAGGTAGGACCAGGATCACTGCAAAAATCTATCAGAGCGTCTTTTTGTTCTCACTGTGTCGATATTGATTATGCCTAATACGAGCAGGGCACATTTTTCTTAGATTATGGTGACAGCGATGCGGTTGTGGTTTAATGAATGGAGAGAGCAAAAATTTTTCGATGGAAGGAAGCATTGATTGAAGAATCGCTTGCACCTGACCGGTGCTCAGGCCATCATCGCCACACTGCGCGCGCATCATGTTGACACCATTTTCGGCATACCAGGCGTGCACTCGCTCCCACTCTATGATAGTATGCGCGACGCAAAGGGGCTGCGCCATGTTTTGGCCCGCCATGAACAAGGAGCCGGATTTATGGCAGAAGGGTACGCACGCATCACGGGTCGCCCAGGGGTCGTCAGCACGATTACTGGACCCGGAACAACCAACGCGGCAACACCAGTGGCGAGCGCGTTCGCGGACTCCATCCCTCTGCTGGTAATCAGCACGGCGCAACCAACGGGATCAATCGGCAAAGATCGGGGTGAACTGCACGAACTCAAAAACCAGTTTGGAGTTATGGACGCGCTGGCAGGATGGTCACGCGAGGTCAGGCACGTCGAAGAGATTCCCGCCGCGCTGCACGACGCCATGCGAGCGATGAGCGTCGGACGTCCACGCGGTGCGTATCTACAGGTCCCATACGACCTGCTCGAACGAACTGCGGATGTAGAAATCCCGACGGACTGCACTTTTGCTGTAGCGGTTCCCAACGCGGAGAGCATCAGCGCCGCCGCACAATTGCTCAATGCAGCCCAGCAACCGGTCATCATCGCGGGAGCCGGGGTCAATTTTGCTGGAGCGAACGAGCAGCTGGCACGAGTGGCAGAGGCATTGCAGGCTCCGATTATCCTGGGCAACAAGAGCCACGACGTGCTGCCAAGCGCGCATCCGCTGGCAATTACCACGCCCGGCCATGTTCCAGCAGCGTTACAAGCAGTCTTAGAACATGCTGATGTGGGGCTGGTCATCGGTAGCAAGCTTGGAGCCGAGCGTACCGACTATGGGAAGTTCCCTCTGCCGCGCACGCTGATTCAGATTGACATCGACGCAGCAGCGATTGGCAATAATCATCCTGTCGATCTAGGTATCGTTGGTGATGCGCGGCAAGCATTAGAGCTTTTGCTGGAACAACTCACACAACGAGAACACTCCGAGATAGCGGAGACCATCGCCCACGCCAGGGCCCAGATGCAGCAATTCACTTACCGTACGTACGGCAGCGGGGTTGCGTTTCTCGATGGAGTGCGCGAGGGATTACCAGAGAATGGGATTATCGTTGCCGATATGACCATGCTCGGCTATGCCAGCGCCTTGCACATGCCGGTCTATGAACCACGCACGCATATTCATCCCTCGGAACTGTGCACGATTGGGTGTGGCTTGCCGCTGGCGCTAGGGGCCAAAGTGGCCGCGCCAGAGCGCCCGGTAGTAGCACTTTGTGGAGATGCAGGCTTTTTGTTGAATGTTGGAGAGATGGCGACGGCAGTGCAGGAAAAGATACCGGTGGTGATCGTCATTTTCAACGACCAGACCTTTAGCGCGGTCAAGAAGGACCAGCAGCGCCGCTTCGACCAACGCTACTTCGCCACGGATGTCGTCGAACCCAACTATGTCGCGTTGGCTGAAGCATTCCATGCACGCGGCATGTACGCCGAGACACCCGACGCACTGAGCGACGCCATCAGAAGCGCCATTCAGTATGCGGGGCCGACGCTGATCGAGGTGCCGTTGCCAACCAGGGAATGGTAAAAACGGTAGTGCCTGTGAAAATCAATAATTGATTTTCACAGGCACTACCGTTTTTTA
>DATAYF010000663.1:0-10848 GCA_036272735.1 Ktedonobacteraceae bacterium | reverse complement strand
TTCGTGGGCCTGACCTGCTTGTAGCTCCTGCTCATAGCGTCGCTGAAATTCCGCGAATTTTTCAGGCTCGTGCGCGAACCATTTGCGCAATTCGTCGCTGGGCGCTATCTCTTTCAACCAATCAGCAATTTTTGCCCGCTCTTTGCTGATGCCACGCGGCCACAGGCGGTCCACCAGCACCCTCCTGCCATCGCTTCCCTCCGCCTCTTCATAAGCTCGTTTTATTTGTAGCGTCTGTTTCGCCATATGAGTTTCCTCCTCTGACGACCCCCACAAGGAGGGTCGCTACCATAGACGAATATTGCTTGATTAGTATAAAAATTGGCACGTTTCATGCAATCAAAAAGTTTACGTAATCAACAAATGATACTCGTCTATGGTAGCGATCATTCTTGCAGGGGTCGCGGAACAGTACGCAGCATCCTACAGTTCCTTATGTGTCTTGCTGAGAGGCTGCACCGTGAGCTGGAGGGCGAGGCTGACTTGAAGCGTAGGCAGGTTAATGGTCGTTGGCCTGTTGTTGGGTACGCATCTTTTGCAGGGCCTCTAACTCCTGGCGTCCACGCGCCTCCAGATCGGCCTGCCACTCGTCGCGGTACTTGCGCATCGTATGCACCAGCGTATGCGCGATGGCGAGGTTGCGGTACCATTTATGGTTAGATGGTACGATATACCAGGGGACCTCATCGGTGCTGCATTCGCTTAAAGCCGCCTCGTAGGCTGTCTGATAATCATCCCAATAGCGCCGTTCCTGCCAATCGCCGGTCGAGATTTTCCAGGCTTTGTCACGATCATCCACGCGCGCTTCGAGACGTTGGGCCTGCTCGTCCTTGCTGATATGCAAGAAAAACTTGAGAATGATCGTGTTGCTGTTCGCTAGCAGTTTCTCAAAATGGTTAATCTCTTTATAGCGCTTCTTCCAGATCTCTTCCGGCACAAGGTCATGCACGCGTACCACCAGCACATCCTCGTACTGCGAACGGTTGAAGATGCTCATGGTGCCCTTGCCCGGCGTCACTTTATGGATGCGCCACAGAAAATCGTGCGCCATCTCTTCAGCGGTGGGCTGCTTGAACGAATGCACGTCGCAGCCCTGGGGGTTGACGCCCGACAGTACATGGCGAATCGTGCCATCTTTGCCGCTGGTATCCATGCCCTGGAGCAGGATCAGCAGGCTGTGATGCTGAGCCGCCGCGAAAATCTCCTGAAGCTCGCTGAGTTCCGTGCCCAACTTCTCAAGATCGTCTTTGACTTCGTGATCGTGCTTGTAGCCGGCGGTGTAATCAGGGTCGTAATCCCGCAAATTAATCTTGCTGCCCTCGTTCACCCGCCATAACAGGTCTTTCGACATTGTTTTTGCTCCTTCTCGAAAATATTCCTTAGGTGTAATACGCAGCAGCCAGGCCGCAACGACCTGAGGCCTCTTCGATTCTGGGTCAAATCCCAGTTTCCGAATAAGGTCTTGTAGAGGTCTTCCTCGCGGGATCGTTTATTACCCACATCTATACCTCGATGGCCCCCAATTTGCGCAGCATGGAGCGCTGGGCGGAGGAGAGACCGACGGCACCCGTGATGTTCATGCGCTCGTATGGAAGTTCCATGCGCAACGTCTTTACGCAGTTCCCAGTTTCCACATCCCATAGTTTGATGCTGCCGTCGTAGCCACCACTGGCAACCACGTCACCGCGTGGACTAAAGTTGATCGAGTAGATGCGGCGTGTGTGTTCGTAGCTCGCCCAGATCTGCTTGCCTGTCTGCACGTTCCACATACGCACGCTCAGGTCGTCCCCGCCGCTGACCAGGAAGCGTCCATCAGGGCTGAAGGCTATCGACCAGACCCAGTTGGTGTGCCCGCTGATGCCACGTATACACCTGCCCGTGTTGACGTTCCAGATGAGGATGGTGCAATCATCGCTACAGCTTGCTAGCTTGCTCCCATCAGGACTGAACGTGACGGTACGCACGCGCTGGTTGTGCCCGCGCAGTTCCAATGTGTGGTGGTCTTGCTGTAAATGTACGATGCGCACAATTGTGTCTTCACCGCCGCTGGCAACCCAGTTCCCATCGCTGCTGATGGCAACTGACCAGATACGGCCATGATTACTCTGGATCGTTTCCAGAAGCTGCCCTGTGCGCACTTCCCACAGCCGTAAGGTGCGGTCATCGCTGCCACTGGCTAATCTGGTGCCATCGTTACTAAAGGCGACCGAGCGCACCCAGTTGGTGTGTCCCCCCAGAGTGAGTTGGCAATACCCCGTGTTGACATCCCACAGGCGGATCGTCTGGTCGTCGCTGCCACTGGCGACCATGTGGCCTGTAGGGTTGAAGGCGACCGTGTAAATCCAGGTGTTGTGTCCCTGCATGACCTTGTAGCATTGCCCGTTATTGACGTCCCACAGCCGTACCAATTTATCGTCACTGCCACTGGCCAGCAGGTTGCCATCAGGGCTGAAGGCGACCGAGCGAATGGTACTACTATGTCCCTGGAACGTTTTGAGACATTGCCCATCACGTGGATTCCAGACACGGA
This sequence comes from Ktedonobacteraceae bacterium, assembly GCA_036272735.1. Classification (GTDB taxonomy): domain Bacteria; phylum Chloroflexota; class Ktedonobacteria; order Ktedonobacterales; family Ktedonobacteraceae; genus DATAYF01. Next base: position 8,318 of record DATAYF010000663.1, on the reverse strand, counting down.
TCGTCTGGTCATCGCTGCCGCTCACCAGCGTGCTATCCTGGAAATTAAAAGCCAGTGACCAGACCCGGTTGGTGTGGCCGCGTAGCGTGAGTGCGTTCTCGTCGCCGTGAAGGTTCCAGATTCTGATGGTGTGATCTTCGCTGCCGGTCGCCAGGTAGGTGCTGTCCGGGCTGAAATCTACGGTCCAGATGCGGCTGGTATGCCCCTTGAATATTTTGTACGGCTTCTCGCTTGCTAGCTCCCAGATATAGACGATCTGATCATACCCGACGCCTGCGATGTAACGACCATCGGGGCTGAACTTGATAGACCAGATGAGTTCTTTATGGCCCTGCAACGTTTTGAGGAGCGCTCCGCTCTGCGCATCCCAAATTTTTACGTTCTGATCGTTACCACCACTGGCGATGAATTTTCCCTGGGGATGAACGTCTACCGCCCGCACGCGCTGAGGATCTCCTTGCAGCACCATCTGACAATCGGCGGTATGTGCATCCCATACACGGATCGTGGCGTCTTCGCTGCCGCTGACAATGCTTGCGCCATCGGGACTAAAAGCGACCGAGCGCACGCGGTCGGTATGGCCGGAGAATGTCTTCAGGCATTGGGTGGTCCTGATATCCCACAGACGCAATTCCTGGTCGTCGCTGCCGCTGACGATCATGGTGCCATCGGGGCTAAAAGCGACCGCGCGTATCCAATCGGTATGACCCTGGCAGATGCCCAGTGGCGCGCCCGAATGGATATTCCATAGCCTGACATCACCGTTGGCACTGCCCGCCGCTAACAGATCACCGCGCGGACTAAGTGCCACTGCGAGAATGCTGCCAAAGGCATCCGTAAAGACACAATGTTCGAATTGTGCATACGCGAAATTGACGTTGGTGCAGGCCACTTCAGACAGGTAGGCATGCCAGATGACCAGGTTGGAAAAGTCGTAACCAGTCAGGTCGACGCGTAACTGTACCAGCAGGTTGAGCAGGTTCCCCGCCGTGTATTCGGGCGTTTGTGGCCGTGTGATGCGCAGCTCCTCAATCATCTCTGTAAGCATCTTTGTACTGGCTGCTTTGCCCTCACTGGTTAATAATTGCCGGATGATCGGTTCAAGGAAGAGTCGCACCTGGTTATTTCTGACGTAATCCTTGGCTTCGGCGTCCATGAGCGCGTGGCTCGACAGCAGCGTAAAGCGCTTGTTGGCAACCTCCTGGCTGACTTCGTGTACAAAATCGTCGGTCACGTACTCCATGATAACCGGTTGCAGCCTGAATTGTGAACCACCGCTACTCTCGATCATCGAACGCCTTTTCAGCGAGTCGAGGGCGTCGAGCAGCGCGCGTTTGGGCAGGGGGCGAATAATCTTTTTGAGCACGGTATTGAGCGAGATTGGTTCACAGGCCAGGGCGAACCAGTAGATAATTTCGTACTCCTGCGCTGAGAGGCGCTGAAATTGCCGGTCGATCAGGTCATAAATATCGCCGACGACGATGCCGCGCTCGCTGAGAAACTCGCCGACCTCGCCACCAAAAAGCTCTTTAATCGGCGATGCAATGAGTTTCAAGGCCAGTGGATTGCCCGCGTATGCCTTGACCAGGCGTGTACACTGCTCTTTTGTGCCGTGCACCCCGTTTTCTTGCAGGATACGATAGCCTTCTTCGGCTCCCAGACCCGTTAATTGCTGTGTCCGTACCTGCTCGCCCTCCATGCGTACGATATCGAGCGGCAATTCGCGACCGGTGAGTAGCAATGTGCTCTGGTGTTCGCTTTCGCCAAAATGCGTCAGCAGCGTGCCGTACTCTTCGTAGCCATAGTAATAATTGCCGACGCTCTGCTGGCTATCCAGGATCGATTCGACATTATCAAGGATAAGCAAACAGCGCTGCGCCATGAGGTAGCGACCAAGCAGGCTGATCTGCTCATTAATATCTTGCGGCTGTTCGATAGCACCCTGGCCGGAAAGGAAATTGATACAATCCTTGAGAAATACTTCGAGGGGGGGAGCGTTTTGTAAAGAGTACCAGAAAACAATATCAAAGTGCTCTTTGATCCGTTCTTTGAATGCGCTGGCTAAGAGCGATTTGCCGATGCCGCCGATGCCCAGCAACGTGATGATCCGGCAATGCTGGCACCACTCCTGTAGCGTTGCCAGTTCTGTTTCGCGTCCATAAAAGTTGCTAATTTTCGGCGCATCCGAGCTATTTTCGCGCGCGACTCCTGCTTCTTTACTGGCTCCTGTCGCTTTTACGGCGGCTATGCTGGCGAGAGAGCTTGTGGGCAACGCCGAATGCTGATGCCCAAGGCTGGCGGGATGAGTAGCACCTGCCTCACCTGGCAAGCCCATCAGACTGTTCGCACCTAGTGCCAATACCTGTTCATAGGCTCGTACCAGCTCTTGTGAAGGTCGGCCATTGCCGTTTTCGACGATGGATAAACGACTTTTGGAGTAACCAATCCGTTGAGACATCTGCGTCAGCGTGATTCCCTTTTCTGTACGCGCTAGCCGCATACGTGCGCCAATAGCATTATGTATATTGTTTTCTAAAGAAACGGATTTTTCTTTTCTCCCCATGAAAAAATGTTCTCCTTTGTTTTACAGTATAAAATAAAATAAAGAAAAAATCTACCCTAAATACGCTTGCAAAACCAGCGTTCTTATGCTATGATTGTTTTGTAGGATAAATAAAGAAACAAAGAAAACAAAAGGTGGTTAGGGAGGTAAACAAAAAAACAATCACCGCCAAACTGGAAGAAAAAATTGAGCGCCAGCTCCTTCCAGCAGACCAGAAGGGAGGGACACCGATGATGTCATCGTCACGTCGTTCTGCTAACGAAAAGGTCCTCACCGAATACGATGGGTATATTCGTCGCCAGGCCCGGAGTACAATGTATGGTAATAGTACGCTGACTCATCCCGATGTATACGAACTGGAGGTGGATGAATTGGCCCAACGTACGCGTATCAACGTGTGGGGAGCGCTCGAAAAGCACCCTATTCACAATCTAACCGGATTTACTCGTACCGTGGTCCATCACGAATCTGTGACGATGTTTCGTCAATATAAACGTCAACCAGTCGTGCCGCTGCTGGTCAATGACGAAGGCGAATTGTATTACAGCGACATGCTTCCCCGGTTACGGGAGAAAGATCCCGCTGATATTCTTGAGCAGGAAGAACTAGGCAGGGAGCGCTTACAGAAGATTATCGATGCTGTTCTGAAGTTGCCCAGGATGCAACAGCGCGCGGCATTCTGTATGATGAAGGATATCGCTGATGATCTCGTGCTGCTACGAAAACTTTGCTGGGCGCGCAATATCGACCTGGATGCACTGAACTGGCCCACGACAACCGCTGAGGTGCAGAGCATGCGCTCTTCCATCTCTGCCGCGAAGAAAAAGCTGCGCAATACCTTGCGGCTGGAGTGTGCCGATGACCCATATGTGGCCGCTGTCTCTCACTCTAAGGCGGGATGACCGCTAGTATGTTGTAAGTCGGAATAAGTAGGTGTTGGTAATTATGTGTAATCCATTTGTAACAGAGAGGCGAACGACGATGGTTCGCAAGCACACCATGAGGGTGCTCTTCTCGGACGCCGAGTACGCGATAAAACAGGCAGCATTAGCAAGCCTGGAGTCAAGCTTGACTCCAGGCTTGTATGCTATTTTTGCCCAGTTTCTTGAGCATGAGCGGCAACTTGATCCCTTACCCGATGCCGAACTCTTGCGCTTATTCGACGCGTGCAGCGACCCAGAACGGAGCACCGACGAACTCATTTCTATTTTACGTACGTTGTCGCCTGGCAATGGTCGGGTTGGCTATCGACAGGTGAATTTGTTGATTGACCATCTGCGTACCCGTATCGCGCAATTCATGGAGGTACGCCACTTTTTCCCGCACCAACTGGTACCGCACGATCATGTTTTCGGCAGCGGAGGCGATTTTTTTAAAACCATTCACGCGAGCACCATTTCGTCCATTGTGGTTGCTCCTCTACTCACTATATGCAAAACCGGCACGAACAACGTCACTTCCCTTCACGGCAGTGCCCAGGCTATGCAGCAGATCGGCTATGGTACCTACGACCTGAATGTTGAGCAAGTGAATGCTGAGTTGCGGAATTCTGGCTTCGCGTTTATTTCTCTTGGCGCGCTGGGCTTCCCCTATTCCGCACAGTTGAAAGCGGCCCGCGAGTACCTCTGGCGAGAGGCAAAGCAGCTTTTTGAAGCAAAATGCGCGGTAGGAAAGCCGGGCTGGCAAGATGCTATTCAATCGACAACGATCCCTCTCGATATCTTTAAAACAGTCCCGCTCAATGCGCAAGTGCTCTACCCGCAACACCATACGACCGGGGTGTGCGCGCCTGGCATGCTTCCCTATGTGCTCTCGATCTATCTGCATTTGCAAAGCCAGGGTATGATCGTATACAACTACGACAGTATTGACGAAGTGGCGAACGCTTCGAGCGATCCTACGCCGTATGCCCCCAATAACTTGCTGCTGCATGTCAGTGCCGAGGAGATTGCGTTGGCCGAGTGCTCCCCGGAGGACCTGGGATTCGCCAGGGCGGAACTGTCCGAGATCCGCGAAGAAGAGGATCTCGACGTCGTCAACGATGACTTCTGGAATATCATCTCAGGCCGTGAGCGCGGGCCTAAGCGCGATTTTATTGCCGCCAACACCGCCGTATTGCTGGTGGCCGCAGGCCAGGTTCCCGCAGAGTCTGGTGATCTTATCGCTCAGTTACGCGTGGGCATCAAAATGGTCGAAGATCTGATTGACTCCGGACGCTCTGAAGAAAACTTTCGTCATCTCTTAGCAACGCATAATCAGAATCATTAGCCCTTTCTTATCGCTATTATAAAAGGCATGATTGAGATTGAAATGGGACCGAGCCCCATTTCAATCTCAATCCTGCCTTTTATAATGAAAACCTTGTTTATATTCGTCTATATATGCTACACTTGCATCAGAAATCCTCTTTCACAACTTGCGCCGTAATTTGTATAGCTGAATTTGTATATTTGCCCAGTATATTGCAGACTCAGGTGTGATGCTTTATTTTAACCCTAGGAGCAAACAATGGATCAGGCAACAGATGTAGCTATCATCGGTGGTGGTGTTATTGGCTGTGCTATTGCATACTATCTACGGAAATTGGGGCGCGACGTCACGGTATTTGATCGCGGGCTCATTGGCGGCGAGGCGTCCAGTGCCGCCGCCGGTTTACTTGCTCCCCTTGGACATCTAGCTGGACCCGGACCGTTTACCAACCTGTTGCTGGCAAGCCATGCACTGTTTCCCGCGTTGGTAGACGAACTTGAGGAAGCCAGCGGTGTGCGCGTCGATTACGAGCGCAGTGGCACGTTCTATCTGTTGCAAGACTCTGAAGATGCCGAAAATTTCAAAGCGCGTTTGCAGGGCATCGACCTTGCGGATTATCACCTGCAATGGCTGACAGGTGCAGAGACGTGCAAGCAAGAACCACTGCTGCACGATGCTATCTATGGTGCGCTTTATGTACCAGAAGAGGCGATCATTAGACCGGCCTACCTGGTTAAAGCATTTGTAACCGCTGCTACAAGGGCAGGTGCGCGCTTTGTGGAGCATACCGAGATTACTGGCATAGAGCGGCAGGGAGCAAAGGTCACAGCAGTGCGTACAAACAAGCAGACGCTAATTCACTGTCGCCACGTGGTATTTACGGCTGGCGCGTGGGGAGCTATGTATGGGAAATTGCTCGATCTCACCATCCCCGTGAGTCCTCTGCGCGGGCAGATCCTCACATTGCACCAACCAGCCACCCCGCTACGACACATTGTCTTTGATAATGATTTCTACCTGGCACCCAGACCTGATGGCACCGTGGTGGTGGGAGCGACAAGAGAACAGGCCGGATTTGAGAAACATCTGACCGCTGGCGGCATTGCCCACGTGCTGGCGACGGCAATCCGCCTTGCACCTCAATTGGCGCAGGCTGAAATAGACCAGATGTGGCTTGGTTTGCGCCCATGCTCACCGGATGGACAACCTATTTTGGGCCCGGTAGATTGCTGGGAAAATGTGACCGTTGCTACCGGACATAGTGGGCTTGGCATTCTCCTGAGTCCCATCACCGGACAGTCCATTGCCCATCTCATCGCTACTGGGGACGCGCCAGAGATTATTTGCCCCTTTGCACTGAGCCGTTTTGTAACAGAAACGCCGTAACGAAAACGTTCCCGCATAAAACATCATCTGTCATCCTCCAATGGGCCGTGTTCGTGATGATTGGTAGACCTGTGTGAAGAGGTTATGAAGGTCGTTAAGGGGGTGTGAGCATGCTATGCCCAGAAATAATAGATTTCTTTTATCAGTGCTTGGCGTTATCATCATTCTCCTGTTCGCGATCCTGATCAATATTTTCGTGCCCGTTACTCCGAGCAACAAACCACAGACGCCCCCCGGTAGCCAACCACGTGGTGAGCAGTCGCCAGGTCCAGGTGGTCAAGAGCCGCACTGGGGCGTGCAGACAAAAACAGCGGGGTGCCGCGCAAACGGACCACTGCAGGACACCGCCTGCACTCCTGGCGCGATCTTTTCCGGCGCCACGGCCGAGCAAATTTGCACTCCTGGCTACGCCTCGTCGATGCGCAACGTGCCCCAAAGCGTGAAACGCGAGGTCTACGACGAATACGACATTGCCAGGCGCACGCCAGGCCAGTATCAGGTTGATCACCTGGTAAGTTTGCAATTGGGTGGCTCAAACGATATCGCCAACCTATGGCCCGAAGCTGCGCGCCCCACGCCCGGCTTCCACGAAAAGGACAAAGTCGAGACCTACCTGCACGACGAGGTCTGCGACGGTCACCTTTCGCTCAAAGGAGCCCAGATCGCCATAGCCACCAACTGGCTAAGCGTCTACAATCGCATGCCCGCCCGCTTGAAGGAGCCTGGGTATGGTGGTGATGGGGAGGATTTCTCCTTTACTGCTTGATTGATACACTTTCATTAATAGATGTGATATACTACCGCTAAGATGGCTTAGCATCAGCAAAGATGGCAAGAGACTAGGATATGTGTTCTTCTGAGTTCTTCAACAACTGCCGTTTCTTCTATCTGCTAAGGATTTTGCATAGGGAGACGACTGCGAACCTCCAATGCTGCAACCCAAACCAAACTCTTGAAATGACCGCATGGATAGAAACAGCGCTATCGCAATGGAGGGTTTCCATGGCTAACAATAAACCTTTTCGGCTCTATGGGAGAATCCTATTTCTAGTAGCTTTAAGTCTCTTTGTTGTATTTACGTTTGTGTATATTGTTGTTAGCCTCAATGATAGAAATCTTCCTGCCAGGCTTCAAGCTGTCACTAGCTTTATAGCCTCTTTGTATCCAAACGTGTTCATTATTCCTATTGCTTTTCTCTGCTCAGTTATTTTTCTGCGACCACTTCAGCAAGTAGAGCAGGAAAATAATGAGGAAAGGCTGCTCAAAAAAATCGAAGATAGGCTTATTCCGAGGGTGGATGAGAGTATAATGCGGGCACAGGCAGCGACTATATCCTTATTTCAGCTAGGAGTACTTGAAATAGCCGAGCGTTTTGACTACCCTGTTTTAGGGAAAAGAATAGCGCTTGCAGAAAAACGTATCCTCATCCTGGAAAATTGGATTGGCCAGAATCTTTATGAGTATGAAGAGGCTTTCCATCAAGCGGTACAAAAAGGAGTTTCTATCCAGGTAATACTGCTTAATCCGGATTCAGAGTTTACAAAGCAAAGATCACGCGACCTTGATCATGACGAACAATACGTGCCAAAGCTGATTAGAGCTAATATAACGTCCCTGAAAAACCTGCGCAAGAAGCTCCACCTTAAAAAACCGCAAGTGAAATATCACAAATCTTTGCCTTCTCTGCGCATATTTATATGTGATGAGCGAGCCATCATCGGGTTTTATCTTCATCGCGTAGATGCGCAATACGTTCCCCAATTAGATATTCTCATTAGAAATGAAAAGCAGGAATATACAAATTTGGCAAGCGCATTGAAGCTGAGTTCCATACTGTTTGGGAATGCGCGACAGATGTACCGGACTTTAATAGATGAAAATCTAATCGAAGACGTCATCACCCATCGCATTACATAAAGGAATATTAATGGTTTCCGGAAACCATTAATATTCCTTTATGTATCTCCTCTTTTGCCGTTTATACGCGGGTGGAAAAGAATAGGTCGGGGAAGAAAGTTTTGCTGGAGAAGGGTCAGGTACCCCACGTCTAAAGACGGGGGCTTGTGAAAGCAAGCCTGGACCTGTTCAGACTTAGCCTGTGAACTCTTCGGAGTGATCG
>DATAYF010000662.1:0-2759 GCA_036272735.1 Ktedonobacteraceae bacterium | reverse complement strand
CAGATGATGGACCCACGGGGGGATTTTTTGGTGAAAACGGATTGCTCCCTTGGTAATCCGTACAGAGAGTAAATCCGAGACTGTTCCTAACTGAACAAGGTTAAAAGCCTGGACTATTTTATGGAATTGACCCATATCATGGAACTCCATCACTTTCGGTGATACCTGCTAGCTTGATCAGTGTGGTATACTGATGAGCGAAATCACGCAGATGTGATCATCTACTCGGAGTTCTTCATCTTATGGTATTTTCCCCATTGCTTTCGCTTCCTGATACCCTTGTCATTGATCAGGTACGTGCGCTCTACAATTGTGTGACGATCTGTGTCCGCTCGACTGCTCTCTCGGCAGTCTGTCCGCTTTGTTCACAGCCCGCCACACGTATCCATAGCCGATACCTTCGCACCGTGGCTGATCTGCCCAGTGGGGGACGCCAATTGGTCCTTTCACTCATCGTGCGCAAATTCTTTTGTCAAACCAGTGCGTGTCCCCGGCGCATCTTTGCTGAGCGCTTCCCTGATGTCGTTCGCCCATGGGCTCGCATGACGCTTCGCTTCGGTGCTGCTCTTGAGGCGATTGGATTCGCCACCAGTGGAGAGAGCGGAGCGCGTCTGGCTACGTGCCTGGGCATGCCGACGTCTCCGGCAACCATGCTTCGACGGCTCAAAGCGGTATCCCCACCTGCCTCCAAGAACGTGACCAGGGTGGGAATAGATGACTTCGCGTTTCGACGAGGCCTCAAGTACGGCACTATTCTTGTAGACTTGGAGAGCCACCGGGTCGTTGACCTGTTGCCGGATCGGACTGTTGTGACCGCCACCGGCTGGTTCAAAGCACATCCTGCTATCAAGGTGGTCAGCCGTGATCGAGGTGCTGACTATGCGACAGCGACCTCTGCTGGCGCTCCACAGGCCATTCAAGTGGCTGACCGCTGGCATATCGTCCACAATCTCACTGAGGCAGTGTCGCTTGCTCTTGAACAGTATCGTGCCCAGGGTCGCGAGCATTTCCCAAATCCTGGTTCCTCCACGTGGAGAGGAGCCAGACAAGGAGCACAAGGAGAATATCCTAGAAAGATATTCGTCCCCCCTCCTATCTGCTTCTGGACAGCCCTATCGAACGCCTTTTATCCAACAGATACAACGCGCTCGCCATGAAAACCGCCTCAAGCAGTATCACCAGATGGTGGAGCTTCAACAGCAAGGTATGACGACTGCTCAGATTGCCCAGCATCTCGGTCTCAGTACCCGTACTCTACGTCGATGGCTTGCACACGAAGATTTTCCTGAACAGCACCAGAGACGAAGACGACCGAGCCTCATTGATCCTTATGAAAGCTATGTGCTCACTCGCTGGCACCAGGGATGCCGCAATGGGCTCCAGATCTGGCGTGAGATTGCGGCTCGCGGCTACTCTGGCTCACCAAAATCCTTCTACAGCTATTTGGCTCGACTCCGCTCTACCGGCAGTCCAGTAGGAGAGCGAGCAGCCACATCTGCCTCTAAAAGACGGGGCAGAGAGCCGTCTTCTTCGGGGTCTTCTGATCATTTTTTGGGACAACGGGCCGTGAGGCTGCTGATCCGACGTCCCACGGTCTTGACATCTACCGAACAGAAGGCGTTGCAAACTCTCTGTCAGATGCATCCTCGCGTGGAAGCTCTTTATCAGCTTACCCAGGGCTTCATGTCCATGCTCTATGAGCATCAAGCGACCGTTCTCCCTCGCTGGCTTGCTGCGGCACGACGCAGTGGCATTGCAGAACTGGAGAGCTTTGCAAAGGGAGTTGAGCAGGACAAAGCGGCCGTTTCGACGGCCCTGACCCTCCCGTACAGTAATGGCGTGGTCGAGGGCCATGTCAATCGACTCAAGTTGATCAAACGCATGATGTATGGCCGTGCTGAATTTCCCGAGGCTCTCGAAGCCGAGTGCTCCATTGTGCGTAATATCTCAGGAGGTGCCTTCTGTTTCATCACGAACCAAGCGGGTATGTTTGTCCCTTCTGTCGCTTCCTTGAAGGGGATGAGAACGTGTTGAACCATCAGCAGGATCTGGTCTATCAGGATCGCTGGGTTACCGCGTTTATCGCAGCACGGTGGTGGCCCAACAATGAAGGGCATGTGCTCATTATCCCCAATGCGCACTACGAGAACCTCTATGATCTCCCACGAGAGTATGCTCATCGCATTCAAGATCTTGCCCAGGCTGTTGCCATTGCGTTCAAGCATGTCTATCGCTGTCATGGCGTTTCCACCAGACAACATAACGAACCTGCTGGAAATCAGGATGTGTGGCACTATCACCTCCACATCTTCCCTCGCTATGAAGGTGATAACTTGTATCACAGTCCTCGCTGCCATGAGGTGGCTCCTGCGGAAAAACGACAAGCGTATGCAGAAAGACTCAAACGGTTCCTTGCAGAAAGAAACCTTCTTGAGTGATATCAGCGTTCCACTTCATCAATCTGCTGACCGCGAAGCTGTCAACGTGTCTTGCTTGGCTTTTTCTCTTTGTCTCCCTGGGCCAACAAATATCACCGAAAGTGATGGAGTTCCAAAATATGCTTCACAACATGATATTGCCTGGTTGCCTTCAATCGGCCTGGGAGCGTGAAACGGTGCCGCCGCGCTGAACCTGGCAGCGCTGGCGCAGCCAACCCATGAACCAGGTCCCTACCGGGAGTTCCTCGGGAAGGGTGAAACGCCTGTGGAGAGGGGAGCACTGGCTCATTTGTCGCAAGATGGATGAGTGAAACTCCCCTC
>DATAYF010000661.1:0-11585 GCA_036272735.1 Ktedonobacteraceae bacterium | reverse complement strand
CGCGGACCGGGCCAAACGGGTCCAGGCGCTACAGCATGACGCCGAGGGCTGCCAGACTGGCTGCTATTTGGGCGAAACTGAGGGTAGGAGATCATTGAGATCCGTGTATGTGCTCCGGGCACATGTCAAAACGTCGATGTTTTGACATGCTCGCCCTTCGCTTTTCCAGCAGAGCTACTATCGGCGTCGTTCGTATTGTAGCAGTCTGAGAATGCCTAGCAGCATGCACAGCAGCGAGGCCTGGGTTAAAAAGACCTTCATGATCTCGGTGATATTTGGGGCGAGGATCATGGTCAGTTGCAGAAAGGGAACCAGCCCAAAGAGGAGCGCCGGTCCGGGCTGTCGTTTCCAACAGGCGGGGCGTAACCACCAGATGAACAGGCTGAAATAGAGCGCTTTAGAAGAGAGAACCTGTTCCAGATCCCCAATAACATGCCCACTGTGAAGTTTGTGCACCATCTGTACGGCGACGATGGCGCAAAAGAGAATGGGAGCGATGCGGAAAAACCAGGTGTCCCAGCGATTGGCTGACGTGTATGCAAGCGAGAGGCAAATATAGCAGACCAGCAGTGCGCAGCGTAGCGCGTCGTAGAGAGTGAGCGCTAGCGGCGAGGTTGGATCTATGGTCGTGCGATTATACCAGAAATAGATGCCAGCGAGCACGGTCCAGAGGCAACCAACAAGAGCTCCGAGACGCGTCCAGGAGGAACGTGTTTGCTTCGCCAGCACCCCCCAACCGAGCAAGATCGGTAGCGTGTAGATCAGCAATATCTTGCCTACCGAGTAGTAGGCGTTGGACCAGCCCTGCGTCAACGTAGCGGCGACGCTCAAACCAATCACGAGCACGATGGCAAAAATAATGATGAACCGAGGCGTCCAAATAACTGGTGCCTGGTTTACTGCTAGCTGCTCTGAGTAGTCTGATGCTGGCGTATGTGACGATTGGTTACCAGAAGTCATGTCGTAGCGACTTGCACTCTCCGCCATAAACGGCCCGTCCTCACTATTCTCCATGAAATAGCCCTGATATAAAATATCTGGTAGAACTGAAATGAGCAGAAACAAGGTTTGCGGTACTGCTTTACGCACGCATATTGGTTTCTATTTATCTCGTCTATCAGTATAGCAGTTATCTACATAAGAAGCTACCTTACAGGACGTTGCCTAGCACTATCGTGTCTCTCGACCAAATTTCCACGTCGCATCACAGGCTTTTGCCGACCAGTTGTGCGGCTTGTTTACGCAGATTGAGGAGACCCTCGCTGAGATGGACGGGATATGCGTCGTGCACGGTGAGTTCGCGATAGGGTGCTGGCAGTAGGGCAAGGTTTTGCTGGGCCAACTCGCGAATTTCTGAGAGCGGCGGCAGGCTGCCCGGTATCATTTCGCCGTTGCGCATGACTGGTTTGAGCAGGCGTTGATAGGCGTCGGGTCGTGGTTCGTGCGCCAGTTGAATGATATCCTCTTTCCAGTTGGGGTGACGATAGACCTCTTTTTTGCCGGGCCAGGTGCTCTTCGCCCCTGAAAGCTTCATTTTAGGGTACTCGGTACCGGTTTCATCGACGTACCAGACCTCTTTATACACCAGCCCAAGAGAGCCGCCAGAGACGCCGTGTTCGACTGAGCCGGCACCTGTTCCCAACATGGTGCCGACGCCAAACGAATCGACGGCCGCGCCAGCTTTGAGCAGGTCTGCAATTTTCCACTCGTCAAGGTCGCTACTGACCAGAATGCGCACGCTACGCAGTCCAGCCTGATCGAGCTGCTCACGAATATAGATGCTGTCCGCGACGAGGTCGCCACTATCGATGCGTACTGCCGCAAGCGTGTGCCCAAAGGTTTCTTGTGAGCGTAAAGCGACCTCGATGGCTGTATGGATCGCCTGGCGCGTATCGTAGGTGTCGAGCAACAGCGTATAGCGGTTGTAGGCTTCGGCCACCGCCTCAAATGCCTGCTCTTCTGATTCGAACATCTCGATGAGCGCGTGCGGCACCGTGCCGGTGGCCGGGAGACGGAACTCGTAGGCGGCATTGAGTAGCGAGGTACTGGCACAGCCGCCGATGTAAGCGGCTCGCGCCACGGTCATGGGGTCTTGCGTGCGGCGAAAGGCAAATTCTGCGACGCGGCGCGGATGACCCTGTTCAGCAGCATAGACGATGCGCGAGGCTTTGGTTGCAATCAGGGTTGCGTGGGCGATGGCTTGCAGCAAACCCGCTTCAAGCAAAATTGCTTCGCGGAACGGTGCGGTGACGCGCAGAAGTGGTTCGTTGGGGAAGGCGATGGAGCCTTCGGGTAGCGCGAGAATTTCGCCTGTAAAACGCAAATCGGCCAGCTCATCAAGAAAGGCGGCATCGTAATCGCGAATGCGCGCCAGGAATTGTAGCTCCTGTGGAGTATAGCGGAAGTCCTGCACAAATTGTAAAGCCGCTTCCAGGCCAGCTACAAGCAGGTAGGCACCGTCAAAAGGTGTGGTTCTCGTGTATACGTCGAAAGTGGTCAGGCCGTTGCGACCTGTTCGCCACGAAATATAGGCCGAGTCCGGGTGATACATATCTGTCATTAATCCTGGATGAAATTGTGGTGCACGACGATTCATGAGTTGTCCCTCGCTTCAGTATCGCGTCTCTTTGAGTTAGTGTACAGTGTACAATAATTTCCCCGCTTTTTCCAGAGCTTTCGATGTGCTTGAGGGGCGTTTTATGATTTTCTCAGGAGCTTTTCAGAAAGGAGCTTCATGGAGAAATACACTGTGAGCTATGGTTGTGTGTGCCCCGATTTTGCCTCATACCCTGCTTTCAGCTTGACTATGGAGTGTGTGAATGACTCGACAGCAGCCCAGGGAACTGTATTCGATCTGAGTTGCTGATGCCCGCTGACATGAAAGGATGTGAGTATATGCAAGCGGTGAAATCTGCCTTCCTGTCCATACATCAAAGCAATTATCTTATAGTCAGGACCAGAGGTAAGTTGAATATCGGCAACGCGCCCCAGCACTTTTCCCTCTGCTGTAATAATCCTGCTGCCCAGTAAGTCTCCAATGAAGAACGTTGATGAAGCATGCTGCATTAGTGTCCACTCCCAGGAATCCAGCGTAAAATGTGATCTGCAATCCATTTTTCTGAATACCCTACTGAATAGTCCTTTACACAGCCGCGCAGGCGCAACGTTGGTCCGAACTCCTCAACCTCGCTGAGCAAAATGCGATGCTCGAAACGGTCGTGCAGCAGCGACTGGAAGAATGCGCGCAGAGGAGTGGCTACTCGACCTGCAAGTGCTTGTGGACCGGTGACAATGTTTGTTAGTATGACTGTGCCGTCATCGTGCCACTCCACCTCAATGTCTGCTACGCGGCCTATTTCAACGTTGTCACGAGTCTCTAACTGAGAGTCGATAATATCTGCTACTGAGAATATTTGATCTGCTAAGTTTGACAATGTTTTCATCCTCCACCGGTGAGAATCTCAAGCGGGAGCGAGACGATAGCGACGATGAATGCAATGAGTAGAATAGCGATGATTGCAATATTTGTGAAACGTCCATTTATTTTGTTGCCAAGATACTGTGGATCGTTCATAAGCACCAGCAATGGCAGCAGCGAGATAGGCAGAAACAGGGCGATCACAGTTGAGGCAAAGAGCGCGAGTTGGAGTGGGTCGAAACCAAACAAGCCAATGATGATAGCGATGAGTAAGAAAATGATGATGACAAGATTGAAGCGTGCCGCTTCGACAGGCTTTTTATTCTCCCCCCATTCCCAGCCAAAACCTTGCGCAATGTTGTAGGAGACCGCTAGCACGACTTCTAGAGCAGCACCCAGACACGTCACAAACAACACACCCGCAAATAGCAGCGAACCAACGATGCCAAAGGGCTTTGCCAGGGTAAGCCCAATCTCTCCAAGTGTGTTTGCGTTCAGGTTCAGTGGCTGGAGGACAATTGCTGCGAGAATGAGGAGGGCAATAGAACTAATGCTCCCGAAGCCCATGCCCAAAATTGCTGTCACGCGGTTTAACAACAGCGAACTCCCTGACCATCCCTCTTCTCGTGCGCCAGACGAGTAAAAGTACAAGAGATAGGGGCTAATCGTTGCACCAAGTGTTGCGGCGACAAGATAGAGATAGTCCGCAAGATCACCTTGTTTGACCTCTGGTTTCCACAGCGTTACCATTGCCTCATGAGAGGGGCCACCGAGGGCTATGATACCTACGATGAATGAAAGTGTCAGCAGGCCGAATAGTGCAGGGCCGTTCTCAATCCAATTAAAAGGCGCACGCCAGGCCAGCATAAAGACAATGAGTGCTGCGACAGGGAACAGTGCATGCCATGAGATGCCCGTGAAAAGCGAGAGTGCTATGGCAATGCCTCCAAGCTCTGCTGTTAAAAGAAGGCTCTCCGCAATTATTTCGCTTGTGAGTGGTAAGAGATAAAATCCGAAACCAAAGTCTTCACGGATAGCATCTGCATAGGTCTTCTTTGAAACTGCCGTGAACCGGCCTATCATCTCTACAAGGAGAATAACTGCTATGGTTGCCAGCACAATAGCCCAGATCAATCCTAAGCCAAATTTTGCGCCAGCCTCTCCTGCTGTGGCAATGGTGCCAGCATCGAGAAAACCACCGGTCGCAGTGACGATACCGAGCGTAATGGAGAGCCATTTCTTCATTGGTTGCCTACCTTGAGAAACTCTTTGCTGGCACGATCAAGAGATGCAACCTGAGCATGCCAATCACAAGATGCAGCAATGCATGGTTGGTTGACTGCCTGCATTGCTGGCTTATACAGATCCAGCAATTGTTGGACGGTATGTGTGTCAGGAGCACCTTGTTGTGAAGGCAACTGTTGATCAAGCCCGCTCAGTTCACTCTGATAGTTGATGAAGCTGGATCGGGCATACGAACTAGTAATCTGTCCCGTATGCGCATAGGTGATCGTCGTCGAAGCTGCTGAGAATGCAGCACCGGCATTGGCTACCGTTCTATTAAAACTGGATCGTGTGATCTGGCATCCAGTTAGCAGCAGCACCAGAGTCATAAGCAGACAGCAATTGGCGCAAACGTTATTCCGTAGACAGTTATGACTGCTCTTTTCATAAGGTATGAACTCTGGTACTGGCATCAGAATTTCCATCATATCTTTTAGCTTATACCTTTCACAATGTTCTCTACCTGCATCTACTTTCGCGTGTACCTTGTCCTCTATTTCTATCAAGGTGGGTCAAGGTCATCCTTCCATCGTCTTCTCTTCTTTTATCGCGAGGTCTCCATTCCCATAGAGAAAGCAATTCGTCCAGTGTCCGCCGCCAAGCTCAGTCTGTGGCGGAAAGTATTCTTTGCAAATGGGCATGGCATAGGGACAACGTGTGTGGAAGCGGCAGCCGCCAGGTGGATTGATCAGACTGGGGATTTCGCCGCGAGCAGGTAGCTCGGCGCTCCTCGCACTTTCGCGCTTGCGTCGTTCAGGGTCGGGAGTTGCCGAGATCAAAAGCTGGGTGTAGGGATGCCTGGGTTGCTGGATCACTGCATCACTCGGGCCTCCCTCTACCGTTTGCCCAGCGTACATGACCAGGGTTTCCTCGGCGAAGTAGCGTGCACTAGCAATATCGTGCGTTATAAAGAGCAGCGCGAGGTGTTCTTCATCTTTGAGCCGTAATAAGAGATTGAGAAGGTCCAGGCGAATAGAAACGTCGAGCATCGAAACTGGTTCATCGGCTAGTAAGACTTCGGGCTGAACCGCTAGCGCACGAGCAATCGCTACGCGCTGGCGCTGGCCTCCGCTCAATTGGTGCGGATACTGATCAATGAAATGTTCTGCTGGTTCCAGGCTAACACGTCGCAACAATGCGAGGGTCTGTTCACGCTCTTGCCCTTGCGTATGGGCGTGGCCGTGGACACGCAAAGGGCCACCGAGATGATAACCGACGGTATGGACCGGATTGAGCGAGGCAAAGGGGTCCTGAAAGACAAGTTGTACATGGCGGCGATAGGAGCGTAGCACTCGTGCACTTCTACGTGATAGGTCTACCTGCTCATTATGAAGGTGCAGTGTTCCCTCTGTTGGACCATATATACGAGCAAGCATGCGTGCTACTGTCGTTTTGCCACTGCCGCTCTCACCGACTAGCGCGATTGCTTTGCCGGGGTAAAGCGTCAACGACACATCCTCTACCGCGTGCACAGCAGCAGGCTTTTGAAAAAATGTCACCTGGTGTAGAGGGAAATATTTGCGCAGATGTACGGCTTCCAGAATAGCCTCTGTTTTATTATCCGTGATAACCGCTCCAACTGGTTGGTTAAACTGGGTCATGATATGATTCCTTCTCGTTTTTCTGCACGGGCATTGTATGCTGACGTGATCTCTGACTGTTCCGGCTCGCTCATCCGATAGCGGGAATCGTAGAGATGGCAGGCAACCGCCCGGGAAGAGTTGGTTACAGTGTCAGGTGTCCTGTTACGCATCGGAAGAAGCTGTGGTAGCTCTTTAGGGCACACCTCAAACGTCATTGGACAACGTGGATGGAAGGCACATCCCGTAGGAATATTCCGTAGATCGGGTGGTGAACCTGGAATACCATACATCTTGCGTCGTGGTCCAGTGAGCGAAGGAAAAGAATTGAGCAGGCCATAGCTGTAGGGATGGCGTGGTCGCCTATACATTTCATCCTGTGTTGCCGTCTCAATAATGCGGCCCGCATACATAATTGCGACCTCATCCGCCAGTTCCAGGAGCAATGAGAGATCGTGTGTTATGAAGATCACTGCAAACCCAAAGTTTTCGCGCAAGCGCACAATCTCCAGCAAAATCTCCCGTTGGATAACGACATCAAGCGCGGTCGTTGGTTCATCCAGGATAATAATATCCGGGTTGAGCGCGAGTGCAATCGCGATGATTGCGCGCTGGCGCATGCCACCACTCAGTTCGTGTGGATAGCTACGCATGCGATCCGGCGCAATCCCCACAACCTGAAGCAGTTCAAGCGCGCGTTGTTTACGCCTGTCCGCCCCCATCTCCGGCCGATGCGTATCTAGCACATCAATAATCTGTTCGCCAATCGTCAGAACCGGATTTAAGGCGTTCATAGCGCTCTGGAAGACCATCGAGAGTTCATCCCAGCGCAACTTATTGAGTTGCTTTTCGCTGAGACGCAGTATATCAACGGGTTCGGTAAATTTCTCGTTGCGTTGCTTGCGCTGCTTTCCGGCTTCTCTTTGTGCATCGTGCGCGTGTGGATAATAGATAATTGAGCCATTGATAATCAAAGCTGGTGGGCGCAGCAAACGAGCAATAGCGTAGGCCAGCGTGGATTTGCCGCTGCCGCTCTCACCAGCCAGTCCGAGAATCTGCCCCCGGCGCAGGGTAAAGCTGACGTCGTTGACGGCGTGAACTGTATCGTTATCGGTCTCGTAATCGACGGAGACATGCTTGATGTCCAGCACTGTTTCGCTAGATGCATGGATCGCCTGTCTATTCCTGTTGCTCTCCATCCAAATTTCTCCTTTTCCTACCGTGTTGCCTGCTTGTTCTTGATATTTTCGACCTGTTTGCGCCGAAGCCGGAAACGTTTCCCTTCATTGCGTAGACGAGGATCAGCAACCTCATCCAGGCCCAGGTTGATAAAGGTTAAACCGGCAGCCAATAACGCAATACAGATTCCAGGTGGCGCAAACCACCACCACGCTCCCTGAATCAGCGCTGAATTATTCTGTGCCCAGTAGAACATGCTGCCCCAACTCACACTGCGGATATCGCCCAGCCCTAAAAATTCCAGGCCAGCCGCCGCCAGAATCGCGGCGAGCGCCGTGCCTACAAAGCCCGCTGCTACAATCGCGATCATATTCGGAAAAACCTCAGAGAAGATGATACGCCAGGAACTTAATCCGCTTGCGTTTGCTGCTTCCACAAAATCTCGCTGGCGAATGGTGAGCGTTTGAGCACGGATGATACGTGCATGACCAGGCCAGCCGGTCAGCGTAATCGCAATTGCCACCGTCAATGGTCCTTTGTAGGGTACATAGGCTGCGATAATCAAGGCCAGCGGTAGTCCAGGAATGACCAGGAAGATGTTGGTGATTAACGAGAGAATTTCATCGACGATACCACCAAAGTACCCAGCAGCCAGACCAATTGTGATGTAAAGTATCGCCACCATACAACCGGTGATCAAGCCCCAGACGATTGAATAGCGCGTGCCAATCATAATTTGCGAGAAGACATCCTGTCCTGCCTGCGTTGTTCCCAGCCAGTGTTGCCCAGAAGGAGGCAGGAGGATATCGGTGGTTAATGCGTTAGGATCGTAACGCGTAAGCAAAGGACCAAAAATTGCCAGCAAAATGAAGAAACCGACGATACAGCAGCCGGTAGTGATTTTTGCATTCAAAGTAAAAATTCGCCAGAGGCCGCGCAGAATCCTGCTCGTGAGCGGCATTTTAGCGGCTGTTCCTTGACCATTGGTGGTAGTATGCAACGTCAGTGCCGCATTGCCGTCAGGTTGAGGAACAACGTCAAATGGGGGGGGAGGTGTTGAACCCATCGCTATCAACTCCTTTCCTGCCGCACGCGTGGATCAAGCAGGCCATACAGTAGATCGGCAAAGAAATTTGCCGCCAGGACCGTCAATGTGAGAATGATAAAGAGGCCCTGCATTAATGAGTAATCTTTACTGCCCACAGCCTGCACCAGGGCATAACCGATGCCGGGATAAGAGAAAACAGTCTCAGTGAACAGCTGACCGCCAACGATAAAGCCAATCGCCAGGGCGAAACCGGTCACGCTGGGGAGAATCGCATTGCGCGCTGCATAGATAAGCATGACGCGACGACTGGAGAGGCCTTTTGCTTTCGCCATCATGACGTAATCTTCTGATAAGGTGGTAATCATGGCGTTGCGCATGGTGAGCATCCAGCCTGCAATCGAGGAGATAATGATGGTGATGGCTGGGAGAATAGCATGTTGCAATGCACTAAGTATAAAATCGGCACTCCAGTTGGGAATAAGGCCATCATCATAGCCGCCAGTAAGTGGGAACCAGTTTACTGTATAGGCAAATAAATAGAGGCAAATGAGCGCGACCCAGAAATAGGGGATGCCCGAAATCAACATCATCATTGGAGAGACGACCGTATCGAGCTTGGAACCGTGCCGCCAGGCATTGATTATGCCCAGAAGTGTTCCTAGCAAAAAACTCAAAATAACCGTGATAAGGCCAAGGAACAATGTCCACGGCATGCGTTGCATAATGATACTTGCCACCGGTGTAGGGTAATAGCTGGTCGAAATCCCCAGGTTGCCATGCAGTAAATTGCTGAGATACTGCAGATACTGTTGCCATAGAGGGGCATGTGAGACGCCAAATTGGATTTCTAATGCCTGGAGTGCTTCGGGGTCAATCGCTCTATCTCGAAATCGTGCCATGACAGCCTGAGCTGGATCGCCGGGGACCAGTCGTGGAAGTAAAAAATTCAAGCTTATGGAGACCCATACGGTAATGACGTAAAAACCAATACGGCGTAGGAGAAAGCGCACGGTGAACTCCTTTAGTGTATGTACTGGGCGTTCGTGATGACGTGACAGGTTTCTTTGTTTGAAAGAAGCCTGTCACGTCGTATGAGTATGCTTGCCTCGGATTTATTTCGTTTGTAAGTTCAGCGTAATTTGTTCCGGGGAAGCAATGGTCACATAAGGGTTATTCTCATCAGGCCATCCGTTCAGGTGTGATGAGTTGTACTCAAACCACATGGGTGCATTGAGTAGTGGGATGGTAGGCATCTGCTCCACAAAAATCTTCTCAAGACCATAAATAGCCTGTTTCTGAACGTTTGGATCGTTTGTCGATGCGAACTGATTCAATAGATGATCCGTCTTGGGATCTTGCCAGCGAGCGAAATTGGATTGCGAATTCTGTCCAATAGGCGCACTGCGCACACTATTGAGTGTACGGTTAAAGTAGTAGAAAGGATTGAGGCCACCACCGTCATTGTCGATGGTCACATCATATTGCCCCAACTGCTTATTGTTGGCCCAGTCGGTATAGGAAAGCGTGTTAATACTCGCGTCCATACCTGCCTGCCGTAAGTCTTGCGACGCAATCTGGCAAATCTGTATTTCATCAGAATATGTGCTGGGCACATTAATTGTGAAGGCCAGGCGATGACCATTCTTATCAGTAAAGATGCCATCACTGCCCAACTTCCAGCCCGCTTGTTCCAGTGTTTGACGAGCCTTATTCACATCCTGTTGAAATGTGAGATGGGCGTACTGTGGATCCAGGTAGTTCTGGTTATTGGGTAAAATTACGCCAGTAGGGCTTGCCACCTGGTCGTAATTATTCTCTGCTATCTGTGCCATCTTCTGACGATCAAGCGCTTCACTGATGGCCTGCCGAACTGCTAACTGATTGAATGGGGCTTTAGCATTGTTCACATAAAACATGATAGTGTTGTCAGGGACCAGCCAGAAATGGTGGTTGGTAGAATCCCGATTAACGTAGTTGCGTTGAAGGTTTGGCGCATAAATGGTGGCCCAGTCGAGTTTGTTGGTGAAGAGCTGTAATTGTAGGGTATCGTTGCTCTTGTAGATAGGATAATTGATCTGCGTAATGGCTGGCTTCCCTTGCTGCCAGTAGTGCGGATTTTTGGTAACGGTAACCATTTGTGATGTGTAAGTCTTCAGTACAAACGGTCCAGTGCCTATCGGGTTGGCATCGGCATATTTAGTTGGGTCTCCTACCGTCGACCAGATATGCTGGGGCAAAATTTGGAGCCGACCCAGATACCAAACCATCGGCGTGAAGGGCGTTTTGAAAGAGAGCACTACCGTATGATCGTCGCTCGCCTGGACGCTACTTAAATAATTCCATATCTGGCTGACGTCCATGCCGGGATACTGGTGCATCAGGTTAAATGTAAAGGCAACATCCTTCGCGGTAAAGGGCTTGCCATCACTCCACTTGACATTATCGTGTAGATGGAAGGTCAATTGCTTATTATCATTGCTAAAGTTATAGCTGCTCGCAAGCCAGGGATTGATGGTGCCTTTCGCCAGATTGGTGTAAAGTAACGACTCATAAATCATTTCTGTGGGAGGACCACCGGAGCCAAAAGTATATGGATTAAAATTCCTGACGTAATTGTCGCCAACCTCTCCAATTGTGAGCGTATGAGCGTGGCTTGTTGATGTGCCCCCCCCACATGCGGAGAGAATGAGGGTAAAGAGCAGAAGTATGCTCATCAAGCATGGCATGGTTCTGCATAAACCATGAGCTTTTGATATGTGGAACACGGTGAACCTCCTCCATTATATATGAAGAGACTTTGCCATTATAAATAGATGCTACACAAAGTATGCCACGCCACATGGGTGAACAGAAAGTGGACTCGGTACAACAAATGAAGCATTGGCATATTTGCCTTCAGGAAATATAGGTAACTTCTTTTAGTAGTACGAAGCTATTTGCTACAGCGCTTCAAATGACGCATATGATGCTGCTGAGTTTGGACCATCGACAGTAGCACCGAATACGAGGGGTGGCGTCCCGTCTGATGAGCCTGTTCATCAGCGTGCGATAAACATATACTTTGAACGTACCTTCT
>DATAYF010000660.1:0-6530 GCA_036272735.1 Ktedonobacteraceae bacterium | reverse complement strand
CTGTTTCACCAAAGCTGTGTAAGAACCGTTTTGTAACACATTTTTAGCACTTTTACCAAAAACCAGGCATATTTTACCCGTTTTACCCGACTCCATAGACGAACGTGATGCTCCCCGGGAACATCACGTTCGTCTATGGAGTTGTGAAGACGTTGTGAATGTTTTTTCGTTATCAATGGCGTGATGATTAAGAGCCATGAGCATAAAGATAACTATTCGCGGCTGACATTGGCTGTTTTCCAGGTGATAGGCAAGCCTTCCATCTGGAGGATTTTGAGGGCGTTGGTTGTCGGGCATGGTCCTATGCGCAGCTTATAATCAAAGACCATCTCGCCGCGCACCACCTCTTCGCGAAAGTGCGTGTTCGTCATTTGCGGCAACTCGTCGGCCAGCTTGACCAGGTCCAGGTCGTGCGTCGATATCGCGCCACAACAGGGATATTCGGTCAGCGCGTGAATATAGGCCGAGCTACCAATCAAACGCTCGCGATTGTTCGTACCCTTAAAGATTTCATCGACGAGCACAAACAGCGGATAGTGTGAGCCTGCCTGTAAACGCGACAGAATACCTTTTAGACGTCGCACCTCGGCGTAGAAGTACGAGTAGCCATCGGCGATGGAATCGGTCACGCGAATACAGCAATTGAGTTCGAAGAGTCGCAGGCACAAACGTTGCGCGTTAACCGGAGCGCCCGCGTAGGCCAGGCACATATTGATGCCCAGCGTGCGCAAAAACGTACTCTTGCCCGCCATATTGGAGCCGGTAATCAGCATCAACTCGCCAAGGTTCTCGAAAGTAACATCGTTGACCACCTTGTGATTACGCTCGATTAATGGATGACCCAACTTTTGCGCACTGAGCGCGAATGGCTGTTTGTCATCGTCGATAATTTCGGGCATCGTATAATCGGGGTTGAGGTAGGCAAAATCGGCCAGCGAACAGAGAGCCTCTAATTCATACCAGCACTCGATCCAGCGCGGCAGCATCACCCTGGCCTGCTCTTGCAACTGAGCAAGCTCGTAGGCCAGCAAAGCATCCCATGGCACCAGTATATTGATTAAAAACTGCCCCAGTTGTACATCTCCTCCAGATGTATCTTGCGTAATGCGTGCTCGGCTGGCAATC
Source organism: Ktedonobacteraceae bacterium (assembly GCA_036272735.1). GTDB lineage: Bacteria > Chloroflexota > Ktedonobacteria > Ktedonobacterales > Ktedonobacteraceae > DATAYF01. Next base: position 5,405 of record DATAYF010000660.1, on the reverse strand, counting down.
GATTGCAATTTCCTCATCAAGACCGAGGGTCGCGTATTGCCTACGCGAAATGGCTCACAATACGTCCCCAATTGTCCCTGCTTGCTATAGTGATATTTTTCGAGGAACCCAAACACGTGATTAAGCTGCGTCAGGATATCTTTAATGGTTGAGGCATTGGAAAACAAGGCCGGACGATCCTTCGCCGTCAACAGCGACCATCCCAGGCACAACGCCAGTGTGACCACGACCGCCAGCGGTGACGCAATGGCATACACGTAAAGGATAACGGAAACGATCAGCAGGGCGGTAAAAGCAAAGGCAATGATGATTCTGTAGAGGGGTGGCTTTTTGATTGCACCGCGTCCCAACCACTCCATCAATACTTGCTCGCTTAGTTTGCTGCGATAGTGGGCCACACGCAACGAGCTACACTGCAACTTATCGCGAAAGCGCGTAAGCGGCGTCAATTCCTGCACGAAGCGCTGGCGCTCGTGGATGGTATCCAGGTCGGGCACCTCGTTCAGTAACCACTCGCGCACCCGTTCTTTTCCCCCATCGGAGACCGCTGTACTGAGCAAGCGATGGAGCGAGCGTTCGCCGCTAATGTCGAGATCGTTCTCGAAGGGGTGATCCTCCTCGCGCACATCCTCGACGGTCGGGATATGTTCCCAATCCAGCTTGAGGCGTGCCACCTGCGTCTGTTTAACGTACACCAGCAGGTTATACTGTTGAAGCACCTCCTGCACCTTTTTACGTTTACGCCAGGCATAGACAATGAATACGATCACCGCCAGAATACCGATAACGCCCACGATTTTAGAAAGGGATAAAAGACCAAGCACGACAAAGACACCGGCAAGCACCGCCACGAACTGCTGCACAAACAAGGCATTGTTACGCATATCCAGACTGGCGATACGCCTCTCCAGGCGCTTCGCCTGGTGCTCTAGAATATCCGGGCGCTGCACCTGTACCTGGGGCTCTCGAACATCCGAACGTACGATGCCCGACTCCGCTTCTCGAACTTTATGTTTACTTACCTTCATCAGAAAATAGCACACTCTTTACAATAATAGACACGACAACAGCTATACCTTACTGATACTATACCAGTTCTCGCCGTTGCCTACCACATAGCTCTTCGTTAGGTACTAGGCATCGCACGAGGTGCCTATGTAGCCTTATCTATCTTGCTGTGCTACACAGGTGTTTATGAGTTGGTTTCTGTTTGCACGACCTCGCTCCACTGCCGGATAGGCTCAATATTAGTAAAAAACTTCTCGTACCTTGCTCTTTTGAAATGAGAGATTTAAGAAGGCATCAGACGCACACAGGTGAGCGTTGTATTCACTGCATTCAATGGCAAGATGGAGGAGAAAGCGGAGCAGTAGAGTTCGCTTCGTTGTCCGCAAGGTAACGTTCACCAAATTCTCTGATAGCATTCAAAATGTCGACGAGGGCCTGACCATTCTCCGTAAGATGATACTCCACACGCGGCGGAATCTCCATAAATGCATGCCGCTCTACGAAACCAATCTCCTCAAGCATTTTGAGGCGTTGTGAAACCGTTTTGGGACTGACGTTGCCCATGGTCAATAACTCACCAAAACGCCTGGGGCCGCTTAAAAGATTGTACACAATCGCAAGCGTCCACCTATCACCGATCAGGCTTATGGCGCGGTCCATAGATTGTTGTGTACAGGTTTCTTCCTCTTTACCCATAGAGAGCTGGTTTCTTTTACTCATAGCGATAGTATACCATAAATTGCTATTGACGAAAGTAACTTCCTCAGGTAATATTATTTCCACAAAGGAAACAATGGTATAGATGGAAATATTAAAAGCCTGTTTCCTGGCAAGTCATTATCACTACCAACCATGGCACGCTTGTCGCGTCATAAGGAGAAGAACGATGAACATCGCACTCTGGATTGTACAAATTTTGTTAGCACTGGCATTTCTGGGGGCTGGTGGCCTCAAAGCGACACAATCGGTTGATAAACTGAAAGCAAATATGAGCTGGGTTACCCACACCTCTGCTGGCGTTGTAAAGCTGGTGGGAGTGTTAGAGATACTTGGCGCTATCGGGCTTATTTTACCGGCGGCGACACGCATCCTACCCTGGCTGACACCTGTTGCCGCGATTGGCCTGGTACTAACAATGATCGGAGCCGCTATCGTCCATATTCGACTCAAGGAGACATCCACCCTGGGAGCCCCTCTTGTCTTGCTGCTGCTGGCGCTCTTCATCGTAATCGGACGTTTCGCCTTTGTGCCAATTGCATAACCTGGTGCAACGCATTCTCGCTGCACCTTACCGATCAACTTGCCCCGAAGCTGCACCGTTACGGCTTCGGGGCAAGTTGATCGGTAAGGTACGGCGGACACGCATTATACTTTGATCGTTGCCAGCATTTCCGCGCATGCTAGCGCCTCTGCCCAGACGTGGTCCGAATCCTCAATGCCCCACCAGACCGCGAGCACTGCTTGCGCGATACCCCAATCGCGTACACGCTGACGATCCAATGTTAGCTCTTCTGCCAATTGATCGATCCTGCGTCGTAGCATACGCAGCGTCTGTGCCGAGCGTAAGTGCTCTTTGGGCAACTGGTTACGTAGCAGGTCGCCCGTCTCATATGCCGGTTCGCCGATCAGGCCTTTGGGATCAATGGCTAGCCACGGCTGGCGTTCGGCCGACAAGATGTTTTCGTGGTGCAGGTCGCCATGCAGCAATACAGGCTCGGCCATCGATGCACTCAGTTCGGCAAAGAGCGTCTCCGCCTTGTCCAGCAGCCGGGGCGGGAAGGGTCCACAGCCACCATTGTAGTGCGTACGCAAACGTTCGAAACCCTTGCCCCAATCTTGCACCGTGGGAAAGGGATGTTGCACTGGTGCGGGACGCCACAAACGGCGCATGACCCCTGCGGCATACGAGGTCGCCTTCTCATCGTCCTGGATATCTTTGAGTAATCTCCCCGGTTGCAGACGTTCAAGCAACATTACCTGGTGATCTGCATCGCAATCCAACAAACGCACCATGCCATGACCAGCAAATAGCTTGATCGCGGTCGATTCGTGCTCGAACTCGCCAGTTGGCGCGTGTACTTTGAGCACCACGGGCGTCCTATCAGCTTGTAGCGCGGGCACCACGTAGTGGAACGAGAGGTTCGCGAAAGGTGGCTGTATGGTGATGTTCCAATGCTGCTGGCAATATTCAAGAATATCGGGCAAACGCCCAAGCCATTCTTCGATCTCAGCGTCTGCACCATAATTTCGCAAGCATCCTTGTACAAAACTGTCAGGAACAACAAACATGTAGGGTAATCCTCCGTTCGTGAAATGGTAAGTTTATAGGTTGCCGCCTGCGGCGGCAGAAAAGGGTGGAAGGCTGGGGCACAGCACCAGACCTCAGTCAAGGGCCTGCTGCCCCTTGCAACCTCGCTTTTTCTAGTAGCGGGAATACAAGGTACCGTTCCAGACCTCAGTCAAGGGGCTGCTGCCCCTTGCAACCTCGCTTTTTATGCAGTGGCAAAAGGGTGGGGCACGAACAGAGAGCGAACCGCAGGCATATTGATGGAGAAGTAAAATACACTCTGAGAACGTAAACCGACAAGACACGAGACCATTTGCATGGGGACAAATGATCTGCGAGCTGCTATAACGGTTGTAAAGAGAAGCTCGGCGTCAATAATGGGCAAACATGCCAGCAATACTCCAAATAGTGGGACAGAGATTATTGTAAAATTAAGCATAACAGATTGGCACGCAGTTATGCAATGCTTTGCAAAGGCAGTCGCAAGAAAGGGAAAGCAAAACATCATGGAATGTCGTGTGGGCTGCGGAGCCTGCTGTATCGCCCCTTCGATCTCATCCCCCATCCCTGGTATGCCCAATGGCAAACCAGCAGGCGTGCGTTGCATCCAGCTTAGCGACACGAATCGCTGCAAACTTTTTGGCAAACCCGAACGCCCGTCAGTATGCAACGCACTCCGACCATCACAAGAGATGTGTGGACACAACGCACAACAGGCACTCGCCCACCTCATACACCTTGAGCGCGCGACCACTCCCAACACATGAGTACGCGCAACATTCTATGGGCTTTTCCGCAAATAAGCTGACCAAATAATCAAAAACAATCGCCTTGTTTAGGCGTCTCGCTGAAGTATGGCTAGTCACATTATTACCGGAAGGCACCTATGTGTGGACCAGCCTCACGCACCTCCCCTGGAAGCATCCTCATGCGCTCGCACGAGAATCTCCTCGACCACCACAGTCTTCGCATCAGCGTAGTTTTGGGTGTACTTCCAATCCTTGCGAGCCAGTTCCCGCTTGGTCTGCTCGTACAGATGGCGATCAGATACATTATTGCGCAGCCAGTTGCGGAAGAACAGCATGCGCTCTATCTCCGGGCTACCTGGTGAGAAGACATGCAGGTTGATATCCACATCTGGCCCTTTGAACAGTGCACAGCCAGCCACGGTTTTCAGGACAAATACGTGTTCCAGCCTGCAAATCGCTTCTGGCTCTTCCAGGAAATCGAGAGTGGCATCTACGTGCTCATGTCCGCCATCCTGCTCGCATTGACCTTCTGGTGGACAAAATATAGGATTATCGGGAAACCGAGATAATTTCTGTAAATGTATAGATTGGATGAAACAAAACTTATTCTCATCGAAGCTATACACTTACAATATGCTTACAATTGAGCATAACAACACAAACCTAATGTATACAGCAAGCATAAACCACGCGCTAATGTACCGTGTGGAATGTTTGCACGATGTAGTGAGCTAACGTTGCCAGCACTCCACAGGCCACCAGGAAACCAATGGCGTAGGGTACCAGCACGGTGATTATTGCTTTACTGCGATTAAGCCCGTGAACACCCATTACGACAGAAACGTTGATAAACAGGCCATAGATGAAGAGCGCCAGCGTGATGATCGGCGTGAAGAAAAACGTCGAGAAGTGGGCCAGGACGAATCCGGTGATGATAATGCCTCCGATAAAGGTCAACGGCACCTCGTACAGCAGCATCGAATAGCCATGCGCCAGGTAACGACCATGCCCACGCAAGAGCCTGGCTGTGACGTATTGAATGCCCGACCCGATAAAGAACAGGATGGGGATGAGGATGATTTTGAAGATAAACGCGCCAACCGTCGCACCAACCACCAGGGTTCCCAGAAAGGCGAATAGCACGTTCGAACGTGGATTGACACCGACCGAGGAATCGCGAAAGATGCTCCTCAACGCGCTCATGATGACAGGAATGGCGATGAGCAACGCCAGTTGCAGCCAGACGAGGCTCCATCTGGCAAACTCAGATTCGCGCCGAAAGGTCTCTGGGAAGGGTCGAAAAATCGCTTTGGCATACTGTATAGGCAAGCGAGACCAGTCAGCACGCGGCCTATGCGCCG
>DATAYF010000659.1:0-18417 GCA_036272735.1 Ktedonobacteraceae bacterium | reverse complement strand
AACTGCAACGCGTCGGCTGGCGTGTGGAAAGGAAGGGCATACCTGCGCAATCCTGGCAGGTCTGGCATTGTCGTGTGGCCGCCTAAAGCGGTAACGAGCAGGTCGTATGGACGTGTGCCAGCGGATGTCTGTACCTCCTTGCGGTCAAGGTCGATGCGCTCTACCTCGGCGTGCAAGACATGGAACCGCCTGCCTCTCTGGAAGTTACGGATGGGCACCGTCACGTTGTTCGGACTTGTACGCCCATTTGCGGTAGTCCACAATAGCGGCGTAAACAGCAGATCGTTGTCGCGGTCAACCACTAACACGCTGGTATCGTTTGCATAGCTTAATTGCTGATCGAGCTTGAGGGCAGTCGCGAGTCCGCCAAATCCGGCACCCAGGATGAGAATACGGGTGCCTGCGCGACGATACGACTCCTGGGTCTGGCTTACATGCTCCGACCAGTGCGGCTGGCGTCGGCGCGCTTTTAGTTGCCTGGTTACCAGGATGGCACCGATAGTTGCCGCTGTGCCTATCATGACAGATTTGCGCATGAGATCTCCTCTCGTCATCGCTTATTCACTCTTGGCGCGCCAGGATACCCCTGCATTCGATGTGTGGGAGGGAATGGCGCGTTCCTTTTGCTAGTAGCTTCATCAGCATATATATGCTTGACAAACTGATGAAACTTTGATACACATAAGTACGTGCAAACAACCCTGAGTGCAAAAATCAAACTGCATACGACCTCTGAACAATTCAAGGCAGTGCGTAGTATGCAACTGGCATACCGCGATGCCTTGAACTTTGTGTCTCACTATGCCTTTGAACATGGCAAGATGAGCAACAAGGTTGGCTTGCAAGACGGAACCTATACCGATCTTCGCGCGCAATTTCATCTCCCTGCACAAATGGCCTGTAGCGTTCCCCGCCAAGTGGGAGCTACGTATAAGGGCTTGTGGACAAAGGTCAAGCAGAACGCGGAGGCCCGTCGTGATGGACGCACGAAAAAGCGCTACAAGGGACTGGACCAAGCTCCCAAGTACGTGTCTCCCACGCTTGAGTATCATTTTGGGCATGACTACAGTTTCAAGCAGGAGCAACACGTCAGCATTTTGACGCTTGAAGGGCGCGTGATTGTCCCCTACACGGGCTATCACAAGCATGTCGCTCTGATGCAGCATGGAGCCAATATTGGGGCGGCCAAACTGTGGTACGACAAGCCCAAGAAAACGTTCTACTTGTTGGTATCCCTTGGGGTCAGGGCACCCGACCCGGTGCCCCAAACGCATAGCAATGTGGTGGGCGTTGATGTCGGGATACGCTACCTTGCAGTATCTTCTACCACGAAAGGAACTTGCGCCTTTTATTCTGGCAAGAGTATCGTTCCCAAAGCAAACCACTACGCACGACTGAAAAAGCGTCTGCAACATAAAGGCACTCGTTCCGCAACCCGCCGTCTTGTGGCGATTAGTGGACGAGAGAGACGGTTGAAGCAAGGTACCAATCATGTCGTGAGTAAGCGGATTGTCGAGCAGCATCCCCATAGTCTGATCGGACTGGAAAACTTGGCCGACATTCGAGAGCGCATCCGCCGCAAACGAGGCAAGAAGACGATCAAAAAGCAACGCCGCGCTAACGCCGCGACCTCGAAATGGGCCTTTGCAGCGTTGCACAGCATGATTGCCTACAAAGCCTTGCTGCATGAGAGTATGGCTCTCAAGGCAGACGCGCACTTTACGAGCCAAACCTGTCCGATGTGTGGGTATACTGCCCGCGAAAACCGTCCTCGTAAGGGATTGCTGTTCGTCTGTCAGAATTGTCATTACACCCTGCATGCTGATCTGGTAGGGGCCAGAAATGTGACCCTGAGAACGCTGCTCATTCGGCAAGACTGGATGAGTACGGGTATTTTGTCAATACACCCTGATGTGTCGAACGCTGAAGCCAAAGCAGCATGTCTCAAAAGATATGCTGAGTTGCGGTGGAGTCCAGACACAAGCCCCGCCCTTCTAGGGCTGGAGTAACTGACTCTTGATAGCACGCTGACACAGGCCCACTGGTGACAGACAACACGACATCTATTGACAGACAACACGACATCTATCGACTAAAATCCAGTTTACTGGAGTAATGTTAGCTGGTTATATGGCGGTGTCCTGCGAAAAACTGTTATAATGTAGAGGCACGATCAACGAAAATTCCTGCTTCGATGTGGAAGCAGACGCGGACCCCGTAAAGATCGGGGTCTTCCTCTGTGTTCCACCTCATATCATATGGGTAGCAAACGAAGCAACATCTCCCTCTGGAGGATTTTTATGACTACGACTACCAGTGGTCTTGAAGACATCGTGGTAACGAATTCGCATATTTGTGACCTTGATGGTAAGCAAGGGAAACTCACGTATTATGGCGTCGATATCCACGATCTGGCGAACCATTCTTCGTTTGAGGAGACAGCCTATTTACTCTGGCACGGAACCTTACCTACACAGGCACAACTGAGCGCATTCCAACAACAACTCTGTGCACAGCGCGTTCTGCCAAAACAGATTCTCGACCTGATGCGTCTGCTCCCCCGGACCACCACTCCTATGGATGTGTTGCGCACCAGCGTTTCCGCGCTTGCCGCTTTTGATCCCGATTTACAAGATAAATCTCTTGATGCAAATGTTCGGCGCGCGACCCGTTTGACCGCTGTTTTCCCAACCATTGTGACGAGTTGGGAACATATACGCAATGGTCGCGAGCCAGTTGCGCCTTTCACCGGTGGCTCGCATGCCGCAAACTTTTTGTATATGCTGACTGGTGAGAAGCCAGACGCGTATAGCGAGCATGTGCTTGATCTGGCCTTGATTTTGCACGCTGACCACGAGTTGAATGCTTCAACGTTTGCCGCACGCGTGACTGCTGGTACGCTGGCTGATGTGTATGCCGCGATGACTTCGGCCATTAGCGCGCTATCCGGTCCGTCGCACGGTGGGGCCAATGAGCAAGTGATTCGTATGCTATTGCGTATTGGCGAGGTTTCTAATGCCGACTCGTACATACGCAATGCTTTCGACAACAAGCAGCGCGTGATGGGCTTTGGACACCGCGTGTATCGTACGGATGATCCACGCGCCACGCATCTGCGGGCCGTTTCAAAAGAACTGGGCGAGCGCAAGGACGAACCGCGTTGGTATGAAATATCGCGCGCGGTAGAGCACACGGTAAAAGATGTCAAGGGGCTGTACGCGAACGTCGATTTTTATTCGGCTTCAGTCTACTACTATCTGGGTGTCCCTATCGACCTGGATACGCCGATTTTTGCCTCTAGCCGTATTGTGGGTTGGTCCGCCCACGTGTTGGAGCAGTATGCCAATAACCGGCTCATTCGTCCGCGCGCCGAGTACGTGGGGCCAAAGATGACCACGTACGTACCCGTCGCCCAACGTGGCTAAATACCATTCTTATAGTCATGCAGAAGGAAAGCGGCCGGCTGCTTTCCTTCTGCATGACTCACTTGCTGCGGAAGCAAACGCTGAACATCCCTTCTGATCTCCTCGTAGCTCTGGTAACGCACATTGGCGTCCTCGGCCAATGCTCGGCTGAGCAGCGTCTCCATGGCAGGCGAGACGTTGAGATTGAGCCTGCGCGCCGGTGGGTAGGTTGGGTAGTGTGGCGGCGCGACGTTGGTGAGCGCGTGATGCATGCTTGCGGCTAGAGCATAGATACAGGTGCGCTGATCGTAAGGGGCATCGTGTACCGGTAAGTAAGGTGAGATGGCGAGCTTGCGCGTGGTGCGATTTCTCGCATTGTCGTTGTGCTCACCTGGCGAGAGCGGTGGCGGCGCAACTTGAAATCCCGTGAGCATAGCGCGCCCACGTTGCCGCTCGATAAGGATGTTGGCTGGTGAAATATCGTAGTGGCGTAATGGTGGCTGCCGGTGTTCCAGGGCAATCAAGATATTGAGCAGGGTATACATGTAAGAGACTATTTCCTGTTCTGGGACTGGTCGCAATAATTTTTGCAGTTTCTCTTCCAGGCTTTCCCCATCGACATAGCTCTCCACCAGGTAGTAATGCTTGCCCTCTGCAAAGCGATCCAGCACTGTAGGAATAAGCGGATGGTGCAGGTTGGCGCGTGCTTCGGTGGCGCGATCATAGTAGGCAACCTCTTTGGCGCGCCGGGTTAATGGCTCATCCACACATTCCCAGCGTTTGAGTACGACCTGCTGTTCGTTGGCCTGGGCATTGGTGGCGACGGCGGTCATCACGCGTGTCTCCGCGCTTTGCTTGAGCACACGCTTGATGGTATAGCGATTATGGCGTACACCGACGCCCACTAAAGGGCTATGAAAGACGTTTTGTGGTGGGATGGTAAGTCGACCGCAGACCGCGCAGCAGCGTTGCCCAAAGCGTACCTGGGCCGTGCAGTAGGGGCAGGTACGATGGTCGTATTGCGCGCCGCAAAAAGCGCAGCGTTGTGCCCCTGTGCGATTCTGTTGCCCGCAGTTCTGGCAAATGTAGCGCTGTAATGCCGTAGCGACTGCTTGCTCGTAACTATCTGCGAAATCGGTGATGCTATGGTAGCGTTGCCGGTAATCTTTCGCCAGTGCTCGTGTCAATACGGCCACTACTTCTACGGGAACACGGGAATTCCATTGTTGGAGTGGGGGCACCGGCTCTTTAAGGTGAGCGTTCCACATGTCCTCGATGCGTTTGTGCATAAATGGTGGTCGTCCGGCGAGCAGTTCGTAGCAGCAAATAGCCAGCGCGTACTGGTCGGAGTCGCGGCGTGGCGTGCCCTTCCACTGCTCCGGTGGCATGTAGGCCGCCGTTCCCGTGACCTCGCCCAACGAGGCGTGGGTTTGCACTCCCAGATAAAAGGTGGTGCCGAAGTCCGATAGTAAGACCTGACCGCTGCGCCCGATGAGCAAGTTGCCCGGCTTGACATCCTGGTGAACCAGGTTCCCGCTATGTACATACTGCAAGGCACCCGCCGTTTGCTGCACGTAGGGAACAAGCTCTTCAGCGAAGACACGGCGTCGGCTGCCATTGGCGTTGCGAAAAAGGTCGAGAATTGTTTGGGGTGCATATTCCATAGCGAAATAGGGCTGCCCGCTGCCCACAATCTGCCCAAAGTTGTAAATTGGCAAAATATTGGGATGGTGCATGTTGGCGACGCGGCGTGCTTCCTGAAAAAAACTGGCCTGAGCTTTCTCGTTGAATTGGTCCAGGCGTAGTACCTTCAAGGCCAGGATACGGCTCAGCGGCACCTGTTCGCGCACCTTGTACACGTAGCCATAGGTGCCCGCGCCAATGAAAGAGACCACTTCGTAATTGCCGATGTGAGCACCCTGGACGAGAAAGTCACAGTGCTGGCAACAAACCGCCGCGTCGGTGTTCTCATGCCCCCCACCGCGTGGATTTAAACAGCGGGCCACGTATTTTGTCCTACCTTTTTCTTTTGGATCTGCTCTCTACCTGTATTACGTTCAGCTCAATGGGAGGGTTAGAGCTTATGCAAGTAATCACCCTGCCACAAACTCCCTATCTCTTCATTAGTTGCTAGCAACTCGTCCAGCGTCCCTTCCGCGTCGATCCTGCCATCCTTGAGAACGATGATGTGATCGGCACGTCGCAGGGCGGCGCGTCGGTGCGTGACCACCAGGCAGGTTGCATCTTCACGCTCAAAGATGTGTTCCCATAGAGCACGTTCGGTCTCGACGTCCAGCGCGCTGGACAGATCGTCGATCACCAGCAACCCGTCGCCGCGCACCAACATACGCGCCGCCGCCGTGCGCTGCACCTGGCCGCCTGAGAGCTTGACGCCGCGGGTGCCCACTGGCGTCTCCAATCCGGCCTCTAGCGCCTGCACGTCGTGCTCCAGGACGGCACCCCGCACGGCAGCAGCCAGGGCTGCAGGGTCGTCGGGTAGCCCCAGGAGAATATTCTGCTTGAGCGTCTCGCTGAACAGGCGCGGCACCTGGGCTGTGTACGCCGCGCGGGGTGGCACAAGAAAGGAAGCCGCGTCATCCACGACGTGGCCGTTCCACTGGATCTCGCCTGCCTGCCGGGGCAGCAAACCCAGGAGGACCTGTAGGAGCGTTGTCTTGCCCGCGCCGATGCGCCCCGTCACCACAGTCAGGGTACCACGCGGCAGGCGCAGGTTCACCGCAGTGATACCACGCCCAGACTGTGGGTGGCGATAGGTTAGCCCCCGCGCCTCTACGAGGTTCAAACGATCAGTCTCGTTGCGAACTGGAGTCGGCACGGTGGGTAGGGGGCCGCGCAGGTGCAGCGGGGTGGATTCCACCAGCGCAGATGGCGGCGCACCACCCAACAAGACGCGCATGCGTGTGAAAGCGACGCCTGTCTGCCGGTAGTGAGCCAGGAAGCGGCCGAGTCCGGAGGTAAAATCAGCGATGAAGCCGAGATACGAGACAAACAAGGCAAAGTCGCCCACCGTCAAGCTGCCACCGCGCAAGCTGCTGGCTGCCAGCAGCATGATCAGACCCGTACCCACGCTCATCGTGTTAGCCGTGATGGCGTCCAGAGCCTGCGTCGCCAGGCGATCAGCCAGCATAGCTGTACGGCGCTGCTCGTTCAGCCGTCGGAAATGCGCCACGGTTCGCTCTTCGGCACCGGCAGCCTGCACCGTTACCACAGCCGCCAGGATATCGCCAATGGCTCCGGTGACCTGACTGGTGGCCTGGCTGCTGGCTTCACGGTAGCGGCCCAGTGCGTTGCTCGCCCACCGAGCTATGATCGTCACGACCACGAGGGGCAGGATGGTGACCAGGGCCATAAGAGCGTTGATATGCAAGAGCACCAGGAAGGCCCCCACGGCAAGCAAGCCCTGGCCCGTAATCTCGTCACTCCAATCAATGCTGTCCTCGGCCTGATAGGCATCGTCGCGAAAGCGGCTGATGGTCTCACCTATAGAGTAGGGCAGAGCATAGGCACCAGGTCGGTCCAGGACGTGCCGCAGCAGGTTGCGGCGCAGCAACGCGCTCATTGTGAACCGCATGATGATTTCGACAAAGCCAGCGGTGAGCCACAAGGCCACACGGCTCACTGCGAGCACCACCAGCAGTACGATCAGCCCCGTCATGCCCACGGGCATGTGGGCCTGTCCGGTGAGCGTATCGAAGAAGGCGCGGGCGATCAGCCCCGCTAGGAGTGCCGACATGTCGAATGCGCCCCACAACAGCGCGTGGAGCAGGTAGAGCCAGGGCTTGTAGCGAACCATTTTCAACAGATAGCGCCACGTTGGGAACTGTTTCATAGCGTGACCTCCTCAGTTGCGACCCGTAGCAACCTGGCAAAGCGCGAGGTGGGGTCGGCAGCGAGGGCAAGTCGCGATCCATACTCGCGCACCTGCCCGTCCTCCATGACAAGTATGTCATCGGCGTAGGCGAGAGTGGCCAGCCGGTGCGCCACGATGATGCCGGTACGACCGTCGAGCAGCCGGGCCAGCGCCGTTTGTACCAGCCGGTCCGTGGCAGGGTCCAGGCGCGAGGACGCTTCATCCAGGATCACCAGGTCGGGATCGCGCAGCAAGATGCGTGCACAGGCCAGCACCTGTGCCTGCCCAGCGGAGAGCCCGGCACCGTCCGACAAGAGTTGGGTGTCCAGTCCACGCGGCAGTTCCCGTAGCCAACTGGCCAGACCCAGGGAGTCCAGCACGGCGCAAATCTGCTTATCCGGCACGCCGTCGTCGAAGAGGGTCAGGTTGTCGCGCACGCTGGCGTGGAAGAGGTGCACCTCCTGGGTAACTAGACCGATGCGAGCGCGCACCTCCGCGAGGCGGGCTGCCCGCAGGTCCACGCCCCCCAGGCGCACGACGCCAGCCAGTGGATCGTAGAAGCGCAGGAGGAGCCTCGTCAGCGTTGTCTTACCGCTGCCGGTGCGCCCCACCACACCCAGCACGCGGCCCGGCGCAAGCCACACGCTGACGTCGCGCAGGACCGGGGCGTCCTCTGCATAGCCAAATGAGACGCCGTCCAGCTCAACCGAAAGCTTGCCTGGCGGTAGTGCAATGCCGGGGCCATCGACCACGCGTGGTGCCGTACTCAGGAGCGCCTCGACACGAGCCATGCTGGCGTCCGCTTGTTGCAGGTCCTGCACTTCGTTGCGGATCTGCTCGGTCGGCTGGCGCAGCATCTCGGTGCACTGAAAGATCAGATAGACAGTGCCGATGGTCAGTGTGCCGGATTTGAACAGCATGGCACTCAAGGCAAAAGCGGCCGCCGTGCCGAGCGCAAACAGCCCCAGGCTAGTAGCGCCCAAGCTGTAGCCCCACATCTGCGCCTTGCGCGTCACGGCCAGCCATGACCGCATTACCTCGGCGCAGCGGCGTAACACAAACGCCCCAGCCCCACTGGACCGGATATCCTGCAGGCCGGCCAGGTATTCGCCCAGGAAGCCGTAGAAATCGGCGCTGGCCTGGCGCTCCGCACCCCAGGAAGGAGCGGCAATGGTGCGGATGCGCAGCATGGCTATCAAGGCCAGCACGACAAAGGCGCTCATCCCCAGACCTACCCGCCAGTCCACGTGATAGAGCAGCCCGAGTACACCCACCAGCAAGATGCCGTTGCCAAGCACATAGACCACAAACCGTGAGAAGAAGCGAGCCAGGGTGGCCACGTCACCGTCCACCCGCTCGATCAACTCGCCCGGCGTATGGGCCGTGTGAAACGTGGCATCCAGCCGCAACAGGTGGACGACAAGGTCGGCACGCAGCGCGTTGGTGGCCGCCCAACTCACATTTTCGGCGACGTAGGTTTCGGCGACAGCCAAACCCTGCCCCGCCAGGGCCAGGCCCATGGTCAGCAGCGCCAGGACGATTAGAGAGCGCAGATCGCCGCCGGAGGTGGCCTGATCGATGAAGTAGCTCGTCACCAGTGGAGTAATCACCTGCACACAGATGGTGCCGCATAGGATCACAGCCAGCAAGCCCATCCGTGGCCACTGGGTCCGCAAATAGTGGGCCAACAGCCGCCAGTAGCGGTTCAGTGCCTGTATCAATCTACTTTTTCCTTTCGCTCAAGAGCGTTGTAGATGCATTTTGTGAAACATGAATACACACGGCGTGCGTGTGCAGCATATGCTCTGCTCGATATGAATAGAGGGTAGCCAACGATACGGTATGGCTATGGGCGGTGGAGAGTGGTGATGCTTGAACGAAAGGCAATGTGCTGTTGCGTGCGATGAGCAGGCAAACAAAAGGAGCCCTACGAGGCGAAGTGGGCTGGTCGTGAAGAGCGAAAACGAAGTCTACAGAAGAGAACAGTACCTATCTGTTCTGTAGCCTATCTAAAGAAGAGCATGGTCGTATTTAGAAGAGTGAAATCACAGCGATGATCCCCATAAAAACAACCCTGGTTAGTTGTAGACACAGCGCACTTAGCTTAGCAACACCTTAGTTGTGGCTGAACGCATGATGAATGGTACCTCCGAAAACAAGATAAATGCATAATAACCGATATTTGCCCGAAAGTCAAGTTTTGAGATGGAATGGCTGGTCAAAATCCACCCGCTCGCACAGGCCTGCTTGTCGCAAGAACCCAATATTTTTGCGATGCGGTTGAGGAAGTATAGATGCACAAATGCTTTATTCCTATTTTATTCTTTCTATAAAAAACGAGGCCCACCAACATGATGGACCTCGTTTTTGCTTCTGTTCGAAATGGCTGCTTATCGATTTAGCCTAGCCGACGCTACCGGACATCTCAAGCTGGATCAAGCGGTTCAACTCAACCGCGTACTCCATCGGCAACTCTTTGGTGATTGGCTCGATGAAGCCATTGACGATCAGCGAGTATGCTTCGGACTCGTCCAGGCCACGGCTCATCAGGTAGAAGAGCTGATCATCACCGACCTTCGAGACGGTCGCCTCGTGGCCGATCTCGGTCTGATTCTCTTCGACGCGAATGGTCGGGTAGGTGTCGGTTCGTGCATGCTCGTCCAGCAGCAAAGCGTCACAACGTACGCTCGACTTCGTGTGGTGCGCACCGGGATTGATGCGGACCAGTCCACGATAGGAGGCGCGGCCCGTGCCCTTCGATACCGACTTCGACAGGATCTGCGAAGTCGTATGCGGTGCGAGGTGCGTGATCTTCGCGCCCGCGTCCTGGTGCATCACATCATTCGCGAATGCTACCGAAAGTACGTCGCCGCGAGCACCAGGCTCCATCAGCAGGACCGCTGGATACTTCATCGTCACCTTCGAACCAAGGTTCCCATCGACCCATTCCATCGTTGCATCGCGATACGCAGCGGCACGCTTGGTCACCAGGTTGTACACGTTCTTCGACCAGTTCTGGATCGTCGTGTAGCGAATGCGTGCGCCTTCCATGGCTTTAATCTCTACGACAGCGCTGTGCAGGCTATCATCGGTGTAAGATGGCGCGGTACAACCCTCAACGTAGTGGACGTATGAACCAGGTTCGGCGATGATCAAGGTGCGCTCGAACTGGCCCATGTTCTTGGCGTTGATGCGGAAGTAGGCCTGTAATGGAATTTCTACTTTAACACCGGCTGGCACGTAGACGAAGCTACCACCGCTCCATACCGCGCTATTAAGCGAGGCAAATTTGTTGTCGGATGGTGGGATAATCGTACCAAAATGCTCTTTGATGATGTCAGGATACTCACGCAACGCGGTATCCATGTCAGTAAAGATCACACCTAGCTTCTCAAGGTCTTCACGCACCTTGTGATAGACAGCTTCACTCTCGTACTGTGCAGTGACACCAGCCAGGTAGCTTTGTTCAGCCTGCGGGATACCCAGGCGGTCGAAGGTGTCTTTAATTTCGGAAGGAATATCGCCCCAGGTCTTCCCCTGTTGAGCGACCGGTTTAATATAGTAATAGATATCGTCGAAGTTAATGCCGGATAGATCAGCGCCCCAGGTGGGTACGGGCCGTTTCTCGAAGAGGTCCAGGCTCTTTAGGCGGAACTGCCGCATCCAACTGGGTTCGCCCTTCATTTCAGAGATCTGTTCGACGATATTTCTCGTCAATCCCTTTTCAGACTTAAATGCGTAATTTTCTGCTACGTGGAACCCAGCGCTATAGCCCTGTTCCAATTCGAATGTCTGACTCATAAACATTCACTCCACTTGCTTGGCTGATATCTCTTCACTGTGAACCTCACAGAAAGATATTTGGTGATAATCCTTACCTGTGCACTCGGATTTCTTTCTTTGGTATTATATGTTGTTTGCCGCTCATTGTCAAGGTTGACGCCAACCTTCCGACCCTATTCAAAGCCCTTGAAAAGTCGTCAAAAGCGGGCGCACTGTCTGGTTGATGGTTGCTTGACATATCGCAACCATTCTTGCTATGATGGTGGCTGCTAACGGTTGTAGTAGCGTACCACGATGGTATGACGTAACGACCGCGGCAAAAAATGCGCCCATAGCTCAGTGGATAGAGCACGTGTCTTCTAAACATGTGGCCGCAGGTTCGAATCCTGCTGGGCGCGCCTTTAGAGGTTGTGGGTGGAGGATTGTAGGATCTCCACTCACACATTTTACAGTTCATAATGTACGGCTAGTCTAACATGCTCCTACCGCTTATTTTTTGAGCGTTAGTACTTTTTTGCCTGTTGGCGCTTGCTTCTTTAATAGATATTCCTCTGCCTATTCTGTACACTCAATACGTCGCGCGAACCTCAGCAAAAAGTGATGGTAAAAGCACACGAATTACATGCCATTACCGCTTGATTGGGAGCGCAAACCAGAAGATTGAGCCAGTACCGGGTGTACTTTCAACGCCAACCTGCCCTTGATGCCGCTCAATAAGTATCTTACTCATATACAGTCCCATGCCTAACCCTACGTCCGAACCGTTTTGTGCTTTAATTTGTGGCGCGTGATAAAAACGTCGCCAGATATTGGAGATAATTTCAGGAGGAATACCAGGGCCCGCATCTTGTACAAAAACAGAGGCTGTCCGGTCTTGCACTTCTATCCAGACACTGACCGGTCGGTCGCTTCCCGAATACCTGAGTGCGTTAGATAGGTAGTTGCTGAGCACCTGTCTAATGCGGCTGGGGTCAACGACGATGGGGATGGGGGCGACTGGCGGCGTAGTTAGTAAAATCGCGCGCGAAGGATTGATGGCGCGTTGCTCTTCGACGACGGCGTTCACGATGTGCACGAGGTCACTATCGACCATGCGCAGATTCATTTTGTTGGATTGTATCCTGGAGGCGTCAAGCATATCGGTAACCAGGCGATTTTGGATGCGAACCTGGCTCTCTGCTCTGCCCAGCAACTCCTGGATTATGTCAAGGTTTTCTAAAATCTCCTCATTGAGATCATCAGCGCTGATCAAAACATTTAAACGTCGCTTGGCAAGTTGCACGTTGCCATTAATGGCGGTGAGAGGTGTTCGAAGTTCGTGACTGACGATATTAAGAAACTCGTCCATAAGAATGCTATCAGCTTGTTGTTGCTCCAATGCAGCGACTCTCGCTTGCAAGCGCTGTATTTCTGTCAGGAGTGCTTGCTCTGCATCAATGGGTTCTTTCAATGCTGGGCTCCTTCTGTTCGTTCGTGGTCGGCACTCACCTGCAAGACAAAAGCATAAAATTGTCAGAGCTACATTGCATTTTTTCTGTCATCACAACCAACGAGATGAAAAAAGCAGTGCAGTCCTACTGCATAGATCGGCTATGTTGGGCGTAAAAATACCGGGCACTTGCTTATTATAGCCGACTGGTATAGATGTTGCTGGTGTATTATGTCTTATATATGTGCATTCATAGAAATGTATGGGGGAAATAGTCGATGTCTGTGTCTGTTCAACAAACGCCACTGCGCGTTGTGATTATTGGTTATGGTCTGGCTGGCTCTGTATTTCATGCTCCACTGGTAGCCTCGACGCCTGGTATGCGCGTAGCCGCTATTGTGACGAGCGATCCGCAACGCCAGCAGCAGGTGCGTCGGGATTATCCTGACGCTGCTCTGCTCTCTAGCGCCGAAGAAGTTTGGCGTGATCCCGCGCGTTTTGACTTGGTGGTCATTGCGGCCGTCAATCGGGCGCACGTACCACTTGGTATCGCCGCGCTTGAGGCTGGTTTACCGGTAGTCGTAGATAAGCCGCTGGCAGTATCGGTGGCTGATGCCGAGCGTTTGCTCGCGGCAAGTCGACATAGCGGCAAGCGGTTGACGGTGTTTCAAAATCGACGTTGGGATGGCGATTTTCTTACCCTGCGCCAGTTGCTCACTGCTGGTATGCTTGGGAAGGTGGTGCGCTACGAATCACGTTTTGAGCGCTATCGGCCCACCCCCAAAGCGCAAGCCTGGCGTGAATCCGCTGATCCCGTTGATGCCGGTGGCCTGCTCTACGATCTTGGTAGCCACCTGATTGACCAGGCACTCCAGCTTTTTGGTAAACCAACCAGCGTCTATGCCGAATTGGCACGGAGCCGCCCTGGGGCCGGTGTAGATGATGACACCTTTGTTGCCCTTCGCTTTGGCAATGGGGTACATGCACATTTGTGGATGAATGTGGTGTCGCGTATTCCTGGGCAACGGTTTCGGGTCTCTGGACTACAAGGAACCTACGAAAAATGGGGGCTTGATCCCCAGGAAGATGCTTTGCGTACTGGTAT
Source organism: Ktedonobacteraceae bacterium (assembly GCA_036272735.1). Classification (GTDB taxonomy): domain Bacteria; phylum Chloroflexota; class Ktedonobacteria; order Ktedonobacterales; family Ktedonobacteraceae; genus DATAYF01. The sequence goes on along the minus strand of DATAYF010000659.1, from coordinate 4,825 downwards.
GCGCCCCGGAGATGCCAACTGGGGACATGAGCCAGAAGAGCATTGGGGACAGCTATCAACCGAGATCAATGGTTTGCACTTCGCGGGCCGTATTGAAACGGTTTCAGGTGCATACGAGCAGTACTACGCGCTCGTGCGCGATGCGTTGGTTACCGGTGCGCCCCTCCCTGTCGATCCAGGTGATGTGGTGTCCGTGCTAGACGTGCTTGAAGCTGCGCAACAAAGTGCACGCGAAGGGCGTGTCGTTGCGCTGGCTTGACCCAAAGGATGTTCGCATAGAGAGACTCTGCTCGTTTATAAATAAGCAAGGCAAAACTTTTTTGATCGATGGAGGAAACATTGCAGAAGACAGTCCTTATTACAGGAGCGGGAGGTTTAATTGGCTCGCTTCTAGTTGGTGCTTTGAGCAATAGCTATACACTACGCGCTCTTGCACTCGAACCGATTGCTGGCGTTGATACCGTGGTCACAGATATTACCGATATGGAGGCGCTTGTTGCTGCCTTTCAGGGTGTGGATAGCGTTATTCACCTCGCTGCTAATGGTCATATGCATGCAGCATGGGATACGGTCCTCCATAATAACATCATCGGTACATACACCGTGTTCGAAGCGGCTGCCCGCACCGGCGTGCAGCAGGTAATTCTTGCCAGCACTAATCATGTTGTCGGCTCCTATGACCTGGAGGCCGCACCAGCAATCTATCAAACCGGCAAGCCTGTGCTTGATCATCTTGTGCCTGTGCGCCCCGATTCTCTATATGGAGTAAGCAAGAGCTTTGGCGAGTCGCTCGGTCGGTATTATGTGGATCAGCGGGGTTTGCGCGTGATTTGTCTGCGCATTGGCTTTATATGGCGCGAAGATACGCCCGTTGGCCAGTTTGCAGAGTCAGCAGAGCGTCTCGCCGCCTTGTGGATTAGCCGACGCGACATGGTGCAATTGGTTGGGAAATGTCTGCTTGCCGATCAGGTGCAATTTGATATTTTCTATGGTATTTCCAACAACACTCCACGTTTCTATGACCTTGAGCATGCTCGTACTGTGATCGGCTATGAACCACAAGACCGGGCAGAAGATTTCTCTGCCTGATAGCAACAATGGATCAGGTGAGATAGGGACGACGGACTGCTCCGACCACCAGCACCCCTGGCGCTGGTGGTCGGAATAAGCATTTAGTGGAACAAGTCCGCAAGTGCGTTAACCTGCCGGTCACTGCTCCACTTTTGCTGCATCAGCTCGAAAATGGCGTAGGTCTCGTTCAGTCGCAAGTGGTTGCCTGCCGCTTTGGCCTGCCGTGTTGCCGCTTCGACGTACGTGCTAGCGAGATCTCTATCGCCTAGCATATAAGCTGCCCTGGTCTGACGCACAGTTAATTCTAAGCGGTTGGGCACCAACTTTTGGGGTATGAGTTTATCAACTTGCTCAAAGGTGTTCCACGACATGGCTGGCTGTTTGAGGTGCAGGTAGGTCATCCCCTCTAGCGCCGCAAATGACCAGTGATTGAAGTGGGTGTAGGCGTAGTTCGGGTCGGATGTGAATTGCGTGGGGAACACGTTGTGCGCCAGGTCAAGATATTGCGTTGCCGCTTTGGTGTGGTTTAATTGCCCATGGGTCTCTGTTAAACCGAGATAGACGCGTCCTTGTAAGAGCGGTGAACTGTCGTGCGCAAAGGTTAACGCCCGTTCGTAGGTTTGCAAGCGATTGAACGGCTGCTTGAGATAAAAGTAGACCTGAGCTTGCCGGATAAGCGAGGCCGTTTTAAGATGAGGATCATTGCTGATTTCTCCATACGTCAGCGCTTGTTGCGCGTGATCTTGTGCAGTCCCAAAGTTTTGGTACTGTAGGGCGAGTAATGACGAAAGCTGATAAGCCTGTGAGGCCAGTTGTGCTGCCTGTTTCTGATAGGATGAAGGTTGTTGCGCGAGTTCAGCGAGTGGAGTGAGGTAGTGCTGAAGGATCTGATTCACCTCCACCAAACCCCCTTCAAAATAGAGTTGCCAGGCCAGGGGGATGTTGCTACTACACAGAGATACCACCTCTTCTGGATGGAGCACTTTCGCCTGCGCCCCTCCTTGTGTTATACCCAGAACTACAGCAGGAGTGCTTACTAACGCAGCGATTGCTTGCCGTCTCGATACACCCTCGCCACCATCTTTTTTATTCTGCGCCAGGTTCATACTGTCTAGACTCCTTCTTAGTTGTACAACACACGATTGCAACTCTTGGATTTGCTGCTGTAATATAGTTGAGGTAGGGTCATTGTTTGCCAGTACAGGCGTGTTGGAACATACTTGTACTGCCGACGTTTGGAGAATAGCAGCTTCAGCGCATTGCTTCTGTTTCTGTCTCCTGGTCGTTATCACTTGCTCAAATCCAAGTTCTTCGGGGGGAAGCTCAAAGGCTTTGCAGATCAGGTCAAGCGTGCCGATCTGAGGGATCTGGAGCCCCCTTTCCCATCTGTTGAAGGTGTTGACGCTCACTCCCACTTGCTCACTGGCAACAGCCATACTCCAACGCTTGCGTAAGCGTGCCGCTACAAGCTTTTGATTCAGCGTGGTCATCCCTTCCTCCTCTATCTCGTCATCTCTTTGCTAAATGCAACAAAGAGGTCTTCAACCCTCGATGCTTTTTTGCTCAAGATCCACACTTTACTCGCGACATATTTTAAACGAAGTAGTTATATGCGCACATCTATAAATGTCTTTGTTTTGTTATAACAATTGTACATATTTGTATATTGGTTTGTCAAGTAGTATATTTTACGATAGTATTTAATGGTCGTAACAAAACTTCCCTTGTGTAAAATGCGAGCTTGACACTGCAAAGGCGAAACGTCGCTTTACAGGCGATGAACCTTTATCAAACGTTGCAAAGAGTTGGGGTGCCTGTCATACCACAATTCCTTTTGTCTTCTCGGTTCTATTTTGCATATAATGAAAGGGAACAGTGTGGTCGTTCTTTGGCAAGAAAGGTTTGTGGTCTTATGCCCTCTATTTCCTCTTTACATGTCGATACGTCTGGCTGGCAACTGAAAAAGCAGTCGGATACGCGCCGGGTGTGGATCAATCGTGCTCGTGACGTGCTGACGCTGGAGTTTTTCCCCACTGCCACCAGCTTGCCAACGTACTTACATGATGCCGCCGGTTGGTTACAATATTATCAAGGACGTGTACAGCATGAAGGAGGAGCCGTTGTTTCTATTGACCTCTTGCCTCTCGATGGTTTAGACGCGGTGCGCGCGCTCTTTAAATTTCGTAACCCCAAATTGCACCGCTTATCGCCTCTTGGCATGACGTACCTGGGGTCCTGGATGCTGCCTCGTGCTCATTTTAGCTATATCATCAAAGTGCAGTGCTTCGAGTATGGGGCTACTGGCACGCGTGAGGCGGCTGTGGCTGTAAAGCAGGCGGACGGGGATGTACATTCTATGACCGGTGAGCCACCGAGGATCGTAAGTTCCGCAGATGAATGGTTGGCTGAACTGGCAAAGTCGCCAGTGACGGTGACGCCATCTGATGATGCGAAATATGACGCGACTTTTCCTCTTCACCCCCTGACGCGCGCGCGCTCCTACCTGCGGCACATTCAGCAAACCGCTCATATAGATAACGATGTGCGAAACTCAAAGCCGTCTTTTGAAGAGTAGAGTAGCGCGTTCTTCCTCACACCCCTCTACACTTCTTACCTTTAATTATGCGCTTTACCCTGCTTGTTTTGGTGCCAGTTCGATCCAGTAGCGTAACTTCTTGACCGGCGAACCTTCTACGTTTACGGCATTTTCAAAGGTGCCGTGGTTATACTCAATGACCTTCTTCGAGCCAATGTTATTTTCATCGCAGGTAACGAGTGCGCGTGGAATGTCGAGTTGTTTGGCTTTGAGTAAACCCAGGCGCAAGATCTCCTTGCCATAGCCTTGCCTGCGCCTGGAAGGGCGAATCTGGTACCCAATATTGCCGCCCACTTTGAGCAGGAAATCGTTGAATTGGTGACGGATCGAAAGTTGCCCGATGTACTCATTCTCATCGACAAGCCAGAAATTCGTTTGCGGGACGGAGTCGGGCCGGATCTTGCGTGGATCGCGCTGGTTGCGTTCCTGTTGTAAAAAAACCTCAAAATTATTGGCGATGCGCTGAATGTCGTAGTTCAGTAGCCTTCCCTCTGCCTGAAATTCACGTAATCCATTCAGAAAACTTTCCCAATAACGTTCGGCAGGCTCAGTAAGAAAGATCATCAATCGTTGCGGCGTGGAGACCCACCTGCGTTGACGCGGTGGGAGGAAACGCCGCCTCTCCTTTCCACTAAACAGGCCGTAGCCCGTTGAACGCGACGCAGTTGCTTGACGCTCGCACTGGCATGCACCTTTGTCCCGTCCAGAGTACGCAGGTCAAAGTAGCCCGTCCTCCGTCTACTAAATACAAAGCAGACGGTCCCTTGATAGCGGACGCAATCGAACAAGCGAAAACCGTGGACAGACTTGGGCGCTGTATGGCGTTGCCGGGTGCCGCCTTTCCTGATCGTCGCTTTGTGGAGTTGGCGGTTGTTCCTTCGCACAAACTTCATCAGATACGATACGCCATCAGAGCAGGCGTGTGGGTGTCCACTGATACAGCGTGCATCCACCATATGTGACTTCTCTAGCCCGTTCTTGATGCGGGTATTCTTGGTTACGTATCCATAGGTCAGATGCACGTTCGGAAAAGATGCCTTCACCTGCTCATAGATGCGCCAGCGGATGATCCCCATCTGTGTCACGTCCCGAAATCCTTTCGACGGGCACGTAGTCTTCTGCTCCTGATGCGTTTGGTGAACGTGATCGTGGCACGTT
>DATAYF010000658.1:0-4478 GCA_036272735.1 Ktedonobacteraceae bacterium | reverse complement strand
CAGGCGAAAGAGTACGACTCAACGCGCTATTTGCTTCCTCAGGAGAACGCGCCTGGTCAAAAATCGCGGACAACTGGCGCGTTGTCTGCTCGTAAGCAATTGTTGAGGCATACTCTTTCGCCTGGTTACCGTTGAAGGCATCCAAAACAAAGGCAAGCAAGCGGGAGTTTTCTTCTTGTTCTTGAGCGCCAATAAGGGTACCATTGGCCATGAGGAACCTGCCTTTCTCACAATACGCGGAAAAACTACAGTGATAACTTCCTACAAAAAAAGCGTTACGCATAAGTTTTGCTTAACGAACGCTATCAGGATACGCACTTTGCTCCACATTGCCCTAACAAACGTTTGTTAACCCTGGAAGCAAAACATCTGCATATATTGCTTGTATCACCCTTCAATAGTACTCAAAATTTTATGATTTTTCAAGGGCGTTTGCGGGCAAAAATGTAGAGGCATTGTACGTATGTGGAAATCATCACACGCAGAGAATGAAGTGAGAAAACCATTCATGTGTGTGTATGCAGTAGAGCGCGGATTAAAGAGGGGAAACCGTCATGGTTTAGCAACGAAATCCCCTGCAAGTCCCACTATGATGGGGGAAGTTTGACGAACAAGTCCAGTTGCATGTAGAATTTAGCCACCAGGAAAGAGAGGCGTTATAGGATAAAATTGCATGGGCAACGCTTATCCACCTGGTCCAATTCACTATCTTTGCCGATTATACATTACCGCAGGCACTATACTACGACAGGGTTTGAAAACATTCTGATGAAATTACAGAGCCTACTGGCAGCTTTAGAGCAAGCGCCAACACACATTCAGCATGCCGACGCACTTTCGATGGAGCGTGAGATATCGGCGCTCGCCTATGATTCCCGCAAAGTCGTGCCCAACGGGTTATTTATTGCCGTCCCCGGAACACACACCGATGGGCGTAAGTTTCTTGCCGAGGCCAGGCAGCGAGGAGCTATCGTGGCCCTGGGCGCACCACTACAAGAAGCGCAAGATAGTCCTCTGCCCTATATAACAGTGCCGGACGTCCAGAAGGCACAGGCAGACCTGGCCTGCGCCTACTACGGCTACCCGGCCCGGCATATGTGTACGATCGGCGTCACCGGGACCGATGGGAAAACCACCACCAGCAACCTTATCTACACCATACTTGAGGCGGCAGGCAAACACGCCGGTTTGATGACCACCGCCAATTTCAAAGTGAGCGGACAGGAATGGGAAAATCCCACCCGCCAGAGCACACTGGAAGCATTAGAAGTGCAGCAATTTTTACGCCGTATGCTCGACGAGCAGGTATCACACGCCGTGGTCGAAGCGACCTCGCATGGATTGGAGTTACAGCGTGTGCGTGGCTGCGAATTCGACGTAGGCGTGGTCACCAACATTACGCATGAGCACCTGGATTTTCACAAAACCATCGACGCGTATCGGCGTGCTAAAGCTCGACTCTTCGAAATGCTCGAACCAGACCGCGATAAAGGGTTGGGCACTCAGCCCGTCGCCATCCTCAATCGCGACGATATCAGCTATGACATACTGAAGCCCTATTGTCGGGTGCCCATTCTCGATTACGGGATCGATGCACCAGCGGCTGTACGCGCGGTAGATATACAACTGCGTGCCCATAGCACCCATTTTCGCGTTGTGCTACCAAACGCAGAACAGACTATAGAGACGCCACTCGTCGGTCGATTTAACGTAAGTAATAGCCTGGCAGCTATCGCTACAGCGTACAGCCAGGGTATTGCGTTAGAGGTGATTGCGCAGGGGCTGGCTACGACCAGGGGGGTCGCAGGACGTATGGAAAGTATCGACGAGGGCCAGCCATTCGCAGTCATCGTCGATTATACGCATACTCCCGATAGTTTACAGAAAGTGCTAACGACGTTGCGGCCCTTGACCACAGGGAAGCTGATCGTCGTCTTCGGCTCAGCCGGAGAACGAGATACCCAAAAGCGCCCGCTCATGGGACGGGTTGCCACACAAATGGCAGAATTCAGCGTTATTACAGATGAGGACCCACGCGAAGAAGATCGTGAGCACATCTTACAGGACATTGCAGATGGAGCAATAGCGGAGGGTAAGCGCGAGGGGCAAGATTTTCTCTGTATTGCCGACCGCACCACGGCGATCAAGGTAGCATTCGAGCATGCAAAACCTGGGGATACCGTGCTACTAGCGGGCAAAGGCCATGAGCAAAGTATGATCGTTGGCAGAGAAAAGCTACCCTGGGATGATCGTAAGGTAGCACGGGAACAGCTACGCCGGAGATAATAAGGAGAAACTCCCCCTAGCTGTACAGTGGGATACGTTACCGTCTATACTAGTATCGCGTCTCTTATTAAAAGAAAATGAAAAGCCATCATTTCGCCTTGGGAGCATCTATGATTATATGGTTGTTATTGATCTTCGCAGCATGTACAGTAGTGAGCGTCTTGCTCTGTGGGCTAGCCAGAGTCCTCTTCCCCAAGTTTCGCAGTGGTGAGCATAAACCAGGCACTCATCGTACGGACCTACCCGCAGGAGGCCGTGACATACGCACGTTCGAGCTACCGCTGGTTGGTGGTCCAGCTATGATGCTGGCGATCATCGGCGTCGGTTTGGCAGCCGGATATCTCTTGAATTTAGATCAGGAACAATGGACCTTCCTCCTGATAGGCTTAGGAGCAGCCTTTGGTTTCGGGCTGGTCGGCTTCCTTGACGACTGGAACAAAGTTCATAGCAATGAAGGATTATCGGAAATCGCAAAATTTGGAGGCGTGTTTTCCGTCTCCGTAGTAGTAGCTGCCCTTTATTTCTTTTTACTGCCATTGAGTGGGCAGGAACCATACCAATTCTGGACCGATCTCCCTATCTTTACCACCCTCTTTAATAATCATGCATTTTTGACAGCCGTACACCACGGCCACGATATCGTCTATCTTGTTTCACTCACCAGAGGCCCCATCTCCTATTTTGTCTGGCTCATTTTCATCCTCCTGATGACGGGCGTCTTCGGAAGCTTAACCTCGCTCTCAGTTGACTTCAGTGATGGCTTAGATGGTCTTGCAGGAGGTTTAGTATTCAGCGCGGCCCTGGCGTTTGGCGTCGTGGTAGCGGGTCTCCTGAATAAGCCTGAAGGTATTGTTCTGGAAGTACTGGCGCTACTGATAGCGGCAGGAACATTGGGGTATCTCCCCTGGAACTGGCCGTCAGCCTGGGCTGCTCGCAAGAGTCTGGCACCACGACGAGCCAAGATCATTATGGGCGATTGTGGGTCATTAGGGCTTGGTGGCATGATCGCTATTATCGCGATACTTTCGCGCAACGAAACATTGTTGCTGATTATCGGCGGCGCATTCGTTTTAGAGGGCCTTTCGGCATTGATGACGCGTTTGCTCACGCGTTTCTACCGCAAAAGCTTAAAGACCCTGCGCTTTACGACTAGCGATAAATTTGTTCCTCACACTGAATTTCCACTGCCGTTCCTGGCTGCTCCGTTGCATCATCATTTTGATCTTTTGGGATGGGATCGCCGCCGCCTGGTCTATAGCGCCTGGGCACTGGGGGCATGTTTCGCATTCCTGGGGGCAAGCGTCAGCCTGGTTGAATGGTCGTGGGAACGCTACATCATACGCGGGCTGGCGCTCATCCTGGCCGTGATCATCTGGTCCAGCGGATCCTGGTCCAAGTGCTACTTTGTGGGAAAGCACCCGGCCGGCAGTAAACGCAAGCGCCGCTTAGCACTCTATTATGGGTACCCCTACGAAATTATGGGCGTCAAGCTCTATCACCTGGTAGAAATCATCGAAGCCAGCGAAGACGTGATCGAGACGCCCGCCGAAGAAGCAGCATTATGGCAACGCATGAGCATTTTCGATGCCCGTGCCATGCTAGGTCTCTACTGTTACCGCGCCAACTACGAGCCTGCCGCGTTGGCTCAATGGACACGCATTCCAGAGCGCAACCGCGTACTCCGGCCTGAGATCGTGCATCTTCTCGCAGAGGTGGACAACCGCCTGGCTATTGAGAAGCAAGAGACGCAACCAATGAAGCGCGATGAAATCATGCATCAGCAGGCTATTTTCAATGGGAAAGTGCCACTGGCCGACCTACCCAATCCTTACGAGCCGGTAAGCCACCTGGAAATTGGGAACGAAGAGGAGTCTGAAGAGGAAGATTGGATCGAGAATGGGAACGAGAAAGAGCGCATTGCTACCTCGATACTGAGTAATAATGAGGCCACCAATGGTGCGCACAACGGGCATCACAATCATAGTTCCATGAATGAAGAGCAACCAGCGGAAATGCTTAGTTCATTCTCGGCCAACGGGAAAGCCTCCACCTCTAGTTCCAACTGGATCTCACGCCTATTGCGTTCTTCATCAAAATAGGAAAAAAGGCAGATATAGAGATAGGTATTGTTGGTGTCGCGACACCAACAATACCTATCTCTATATCTGCCTTTTTTCCTATTTTGATGAAGA
>DATAYF010000657.1:0-3981 GCA_036272735.1 Ktedonobacteraceae bacterium | reverse complement strand
GTTGTAAGCACGGGCGGCACCCTGCTCGAAGTCTCCACTCGCACCACCCGACTCAGCCAATTTTGTCATGGCTGTGGACAGCGGGTGAAAAAGCCGCTCTCGCAGCGCTGGCACATCTGTGCGTGTGGGCGGGTGGGGCATAGGTCCCGTGCAACGGGATCTGTATTCGGCGTTCCTTGCCGCCTATCTTGATGCAGCAGATCCCATTCCCTCATGTGCCCGGTACGTAGTACCCTGGGAAGGTGCGGAGACGCGCCTGCGGGCGGTACATGAGCGATTGCAACAACGGGCAAATGAAGGGCAGACCTTGCCCCGAAGCATGGGTATTCCCCGTGCCAGAGTCCGTCCGCCCCAAAGTCTGAGCGAACCCACACCAGAGCCACTCTTCCTCCTCAAACGAGGAAGGCTGGAAGCGTGGAAGGACCGCTCAGACCCCCCGTTGCTTTAGCACGGGGAGTCTTCAGGGGTCTTCTTTCGCAGTCTCTTGTGTGGATGTGAGCGTGTCATCCGTCTCGAAAAGATGAATTGCTGCGCAGGGAATACAAAGCGTCACAGGCATACCTACCGCGAGTTGGAATGCGCGATGCTGCCAGCGCGGTACCGGAACCTCCAGATGCACGTGAGGGGTAAGGCTTACAGTCGTTGTGTAGAAAGTACCTCGCGCTCGATCTTGTGCGACCGTTCCCGGCACCAGCACGCTGGTTCGCTGCTTCTGCTCTGTAGCTACCTTTTCTGATACATCCGCGCCAGGTGGGTAGAGAGATATTTCATCGGCGTAGATGCCGATCTCAACGGATTGGCCCACACGCAGCTTTCTGGCGTGCGGCACACGAGCATACAAGGTCACAAAGGTCACATCGGCCACCTGAATGGTCGCCAGGCATTCTCTCTCGAGGGTCTGTGCTAACGCAACGATGACGCCATCCCAGCGTGCCCGCATGCCAACCAGTTCCGCAACCTGGGAAGTGCGTGGAGCGCGAAAAACTTCTTCCGGTGACCCTACTTGCAGGACACGACCACGGTGTACAATTACAATTGTATCGGCAAGCTCCTGAGCATCGAGCGCGTCATGGGTGACGAGCACCAGAGGTACCTGAAACTGCTCATAAAACCGCAGGATTTCTGTGCGTAACGTTGCGCGTACAGGTGCATCCAGAGCGCTCCACGGTTCGTCTAAGAGCAACAATTGTGGCTCACTCGCCAGAGCGCGGGCCAGGGCCACGCGCTGTTGCTGACCGCCAGAGAGATGAGCAGGCCGCAATTGTTCCAGTCCTTGTAATTGCATGAGAGAAATCAGCTCGGCCACACGTTTCCTGGCTACTTCGCCCTGTTTGATCTGACCAAAAGCAATATTTTGCGCCACGGTGAGATGAGGAAAAAGGGCGTAGTTTTGTGGCAGGTACCCAACTCTGCGTCGTTGCGGGGGAACAAAGATCCCCGCATCGCTATCGTGCCAGACTGTCGTGCCCTTACGAATAGATGCGTAATCCAGTGGGAACAGGCCAGCAAAAGCCCGAAGGGTCAGGCTTTTGCCAGCTCCTGATGGGCCAAAAAGCACCGTGCGACCGGCCGGTACCTGAAAATTGATGTCCAGTGAAAAATGCGGGAGGCGCTTTTGGATAGCGATGGAGAGGAACTCTTCTCGTTGATAACTGGTCCAATCCTTCATCAGACACGGGTCTCCCGTCTATTTCCTGCTATGTCAGGTTGGCCGAGCAAGTTCCGAAAGGGGTGCTGAGCGCGCCGTTCGATCAGCAATATCGGCCCGATAACGATAACGCAGACGCCAAGAGCAAGCAAGGCCAATGGAAGGGCACTGGCAACGCCCGATCCACTCAACTGCACATAGACGTAGACTGGCAATGTATAGGGATGATACGCCAGAACGATGGTCGCGCCAAATTCGCCCAGGGCACGCACCCACGTCAAGATCAGCCCGGCGAGAATGCCACGCCAGGCAAGCGGCAAACTGATACGCCAGAACAAGCCCAGACGACTTTGCCCAAGTGTCATGCCGACCTGCTCCAGGTTGGGATCGACCGCCTCAAAAGCTGCTCGCGCGGCAACGATCAGGAAAGGGGCAGAGACAAACATCTGAGCAAGGACAATGCCCGCCAGGCTGTCGTCGATCTCCAACCCCGCATTGGTCAGCGGACCACCGATAAAGCCGTATGGGCCGTACAGGAGCAGGAGAATGATGCCACTTACCACAGGAGGAAATATCAGCGGCAGATAGATAATCAGAGAGATCAATGCCTTGCCTGGAAAGGTATATCTGGCCAGCACATACCCCAGCGGAATGCCAGAGAGGCCGATGAAAAGCGTCGCGATTGACGCACTGACAACCGAGGTCATCAGCGCGTCAATCGCATTGGGGTCGCTGAGATACGCTGGCACTTGAGGCCAGGGCAGGAATGCCAGGAAAAAGAGGATGGGTCCCAGAAGAGAGCAGAACAAACAACAACCTAGTAGCCAGAGAAGTGGTCCTCCTCCATGAAAAAGGGAATGTCCCCCGCGCTTGTCTGTTCGTTCTGGTTCCCTGGGCATACATCGATCTTCCTTTCGCTAGTGTGCAGTATATTTCTGTAACGATTGAGGAACGGCATTAGCATCACCAGAAACGGTGAATGGGGTAGACAGCAGCCCATTACTAAGCAGGATGTTTTGACCCTGAGAGGAAAGGAGGAACGCGGCAAAGGCCTGTGCTCCTGCTTGATTCTGTGATGTGCTGGGAATCGTCAAAGTATAGACGACGGGTCCACCTTTGCTTACTATCTTTGTCTTTGGATTGGTCCAGGTAGCAGCTTTATAGGTTGCGGCCAGCGAGGGATCGCCCAGGTTGATCTGGCTCGGAAGGGTGATAAAAGGGATATGTGCGGCTTTGGCTTCGTTGATATAGAAGAAGCCAGCGTCGAGCTGTCCTGCACCCAGGCGCGCAACCAGTTCTTCCTCAGGGAAAATCTGGCTGGTGTTCTCATTAGCGCCCAAAACCTTCTGTGTCAGACCAGGCTGGTGATAATAGTTTTGGGCGAGTTCCATAAGTTCAATGGTTGCCGATCCCTTGGGATCAAGAATGGGATCGGTTCTTCCCAGGCGTAATCCTGACTCTTCTAATACCTGATACCATGGCTTCGTTCCCTTTGCCGCAGCCTGGAAATCACTGGCGAAACGACTGTGAGGATTATAGCCAATGACCATTTCGGAGCGCGCAAAATTGAGGTACCAGGAGACGTAATTACCGTTTGCTGATCCCATTAATTGCTTATTGACTGCTGGAGAGGCGCTGATAAAAATATCCGGGCGCTGCAAATGGCCCTTTATTTCATTGGCTAGTGCCGACGAACCTTTCGCCTCACCTTCAAAGGTATAGCCAGTGCTCTGCTTAAATGCTGGCGCGATCTGCTTCTCCATGACATTTTCCAGAGAGCCAGCGTACATCACCTGCACCTGGCCGCCAGATTTCGCCGCAGGCGTCGATGATGTAGTAGTCTTCGTAGGAGAAGCACCACTGCAGGCGCTAAAGAGTACAGAGAAGCAGGCAAGGAAAGCGAGTAGAGAAGCCGTGTGCGCGAAAAGATGGTATCGTGGCTTGCGTGTATATTCCATTGATATATTCCTCCATTATTGGATACTCATTTATTGAGTATAGCATGCTACAGGGGGTTTGTATATGCCTTGTTTGCGCGATGCTCAAGCTTAGAACTGTCCGATTCTTGTCTAAGAATGTTCAATGATGTTTATGTTTGTGTATCCTCTTTGGTGTCAAATACAGGGCTTGAAACATCTTGTTTGTGGGTATCCTCTGTAGTCCTTCGTTACGCTCTAGAGGCCGCTTTGTATTTTTGGACGTTGGTCTATTTCCTCTGTTTTTTGTCTGGGTTGCTGTAGTTGTTGCTGTAGTGAGTTCACATTCTCTCTTGTGAAGGTGAGAGGATTTGAACCTCCCAGCAGGCTTTTTCAGCCCTGCTTTCGGGCCGAATG
>DATAYF010000656.1:0-9990 GCA_036272735.1 Ktedonobacteraceae bacterium | reverse complement strand
TCCGCAAAAGCGGAGGGGCCGCGTCTGACGGCCTCGTTCATGAAGGCGGCATGAATCACACCATCCGATGCCGCCGCTCCGCTGCGCAGGCTGTCAAGATCATTAAGCGCGCCACGATGCACCTCCGCGCCGACAGAGGCGAGTATTGCTGAGGCTGCATCTGAGCGAGCGAGACCGAGGACCTGATGCCCCGCCGACAGCAACTCGCGGACGATGACGGAGCCGATAAAACCGGTCGCGCCGGTAACGAAAACTCTCATAGCCAATTCCTCCATGTATTAGACGTAGGGTTGGGTTTCAGTCGTGTGGTCACACCACGCGTGCGCCGGTCTGGGAAGCCTTGAAGCCAGCATCTCTCCCGACGACAAGCGTTCCTTGCACGCATACGCATCGAGACACTGTCCTTGTCGCAGGAACGTTGTGTTCGACACCTCGAAAGTGTATACTGAAAGGGATACTAGAACAAGATGAGTGTTTATCATAGGAGTGAGACTCCTACGTTCCCGCGACGAAGGCGGACAAAGGAAGGAGAGGGAACTATGGGATGTGAGCAGGAGTCCCAACGATTGCAAGAACTCGGAGATTTTCTCCGCACCAGGAGGGCTCGGCTTGCGCCTTCAGACGTGGGGCTACCGCAAGGAAGCAGGCGGCGAGCGCCCGGACTCAGACGCGCAGAAGTGGCCCAATTGGCAGGCGTCAGTGTGGACTGGTACACCTGGTTAGAGCAGGGACGCCCGATTACCGTTTCGACGCAGGTCTTAGAAAGCCTCGTGCAGGCTTTGCACTTGCATGCCAATGAGCGAGCACATCTCTTCTTCTTAGCCCACCAACAACCCCCTCCAGCGAGGGCCATGGAATCTGAGACCGTGAGTCCGACGTTACAGCACTTTCTCGATCATCAGGGGCTCAGTCCAGCCTTTGTCTTAGGACGACGATGGGATGTGGTGGCCTGGAACGAAGCGGCCCGCGTTGTCTTTGGCGATTTTGGGCAGATGACCACCTTCGAACGCAATGCCGTCTGGCGACTCTTCACCTCACCAACCCATCGGCAACTGCTTGTCGATTGGGAAGGACATGCGCGACGGCTCTTAGCACAATTCCGCGCCAGTTGTGGTCGGTATCCTGGTGATCCCCGGTTGACAGAGTTGATCCATGATCTGATGCTTCGCAGCCCTGAATTTCGGGCCTGGTGGCCCGATCATGAGGTGCTTGATGCGCTAGAAGGGCAAAAAACGCTCAATCATCCACAAGCAGGCTCTCTCATGTTTGGGCATCTCACGTTTCAGGTGTTTGATGCGCCAGATCTCAAAGTGAATGTGTATACTCCATTGGACGAAGCAGATACCCCAGCCAAACTCTCCCGACTCCTCTCGGAGAGAGCGAGCGTCTCAAGTGGGTTCTGAGCACCTTTCCACGTGCCACAATGTCATTGATCAGCCATCCTGCGCGGGTTGACCAAATAAACTGCCACGAGGCCCTGCGCTTTGAGCAGGTTGCCTCAATAGGGCACGGCGGACACGATAAATCGGTTCCTACGGGCTCTGCGTGCATCCTGTTTCTGCCTCTTGAGAATATGCGCTAACTCCTCTATTATAATGATGGTATATTTCATCTTACTGTAAAGGAGTATTTGTTTCGATCATGGTTGATACAGAACAACAGAACCCCATTCGTGTTGGTATCATCGGTCTGGGGTATGGTGGCGAGACCGCGCTCAAATGCTATAAAAAATTGCCCAACGTCGAGGTTGTCGCCATCGCGGGTCTCGAAGAGGAGCGTCTAACCTACCTTAGTGAAACCTATGGCGTTCCACATACCCATCATGACTACGAAGAACTATTGTCTCGTGGCGATATTGACGCCGTTAGCGTGGCCGTGCCCAACGCCCTGCATCCTCCCGTGGCTATTGCGGCCCTTGAGTGCGGCATTCACGTGCTGTGCGAGAAGCCGATTGCTCGCAATAGCGAAGAGGCCGAACGTATGGTGCAAGCGGCGACCAGGGCCAATCGCGTGCTGAATGTCGTGTTCAATCACCGGCGGCGCGGCGATGTGGCAATCTTGAAACGCTACATCGACGAGGGCGAATTGGGCCAGATTTATTACGCAAAGGCGTACTGGATGCGCCGCCGCAACATTCCCGGCGCGGGTAGCTGGTTCGTCAATAAAGCCATGTCGGGTGGTGGCCCGCTGATCGACCTGGGCGTGCATATCCTGGATATGGCTCTGTACCTGCTCAACGAGCCGGAAATCGTTACCGTCAGCGCTATGACGTATAATCACCTGGGTGCCAGCGGCCAGGGCTTCAATATGAACGCGAAAAAATCAGGCTCGAACAGCAAATTCGAGGTTGAGGATCTCGCCACCGCCTTTATGCGCCTGTCGAACGGGGGCACGCTCACGCTTGAAAGTAGCTGGGCAACCCATAGCAGCTTTGGCGATGATTTTGGTGTGATCCTCTACGGCACGCGTGGCGGCGCTGAAATCAAGGTCAAACGCTATGGCTGGGAGGATACGCTGCGCATCTATACCGATATCGCGGGTGCTCCGGCTGAAATCAATCCGCAGACCTATCAAGGCGAGGGTCATATGGCGGTCGTGCGTGAGTTTATCGAGGCCATCGCCGGGGGCAACTGGTCGCTGCACAATGGGAGCGAAGGCTTACGCCGCACGCGTGTTGTGGATGCCTGCTATACGTCGGCACTGCAAGGACGCGAAGTTGTCGTGAACGCTGAATAGGAGAATATAATCTGTGGAAACGTCACATGCTCTGGTTGCCCTGGTGACTGGTGGTTCGCGCGGTATCGGCGCGGCCACGACGTTTGCCTTAGCGGAACATGGCTACGATGTCGCGATTACCTATCGCAACAAGGCGGCACGAGCGCATGATGTGGTTGCCCAGGTGAAGCAGCGGGGGGCGCGTGCCCTCGCTGTGGGTTGCGATATTACCAAACCGTCGGACCTGGATGCCCTCTTTGCCGCTATCAGTGAATGGCGTGGTCGCCTGGATGCTTTGATCCTCAACGCTTCCGGCGGTTTGGAGCGCGATCTGCTCGCGACTGATCCCGATTACCCCATGCACATCAATCGCGATGCCCAGATTGCGCTGTTAGATAGATCGCTACCGCTTATGCACGACGGTGGCGTGGTGGTCTTTGTGACCAGCCATTGGGCTTATCTCTACGGCCAGGTGCAGCAGATTCCCGCGTACGAGCCGATTGCCGCGTCGAAGTTCGCCGGTGAGCAGGCGCTTAAGGCGCGTCAACAAGCTCTGGCCGAACAAGGTATTCGCCTCATCATCGTCACTGGCGACCTGGTTGCCGATACCATCACTCCCAAGTTGCTAGAGCGTACTGCTCCCGGCATGTTGGAGCAGCGCAGTGGCTCCATTGACGAACTGCCTACCGCGCATGCTATGGGCACGGCCATTGCTGCTGCCGCCGCTGATGCCACGCTGCCCACTGGCCATACTGTGGTCATTGGCGGTGCGCTCGATTCTTTAGCCACGAAGAGACAAGGCCTCTAACACAACGAGCAGGACACCCGCCGGTATCCTGCTCGTTGTTTTCTATCCGTGCCTGTGCATCCTTGAGCTTATGCTGTTGGTGTTGCGGGTACCACAGCGTGTACCGCAGTCACTTCGCTGGCTGGAACCCAGGCCTGGCGATGATTGAAGTTGATCTCATACCAGACGTTCGTGCTCTGGTCCTCAACGACGGTATATCCTGAAAGCAGCACCGCGCCATTCGGCACAGAACCGATCAGATAGAGGTCATCGGTCCTGGTCCTGGGTTCACCGTAGACCTTAGCCGCCGAGGCACCGCTGAGGTTAAGGCTCACAGGTGTGCCAGAACCTTCCGTGACTTTGGTACCAGAAGGCACAGCCACCCAGGCTAGCTTCCCATCGGCATAGTATTTCGAACTGGCTGGTTGGTTCGGGTCGTGGGCGTGGTCATCCTCTCCATACCAGATCTCATACATGGTGTCCCCGGTACCTGCCGGATCTTTGACCTTGGCAAGGTAATAGTAGCTTATATCCGCCTCGACATTATTGGTTTGATCAGTAATGTCAGTGGGATCTGTCGCCTGCGGGATCAGCCCAGAGGTGGTGCTGGGGCCGTTGTACAGGTAGAAGAAATTGAAATCAGCAGGCGTCTCCACGCCACCTCGGCTAAGATGACTTTGCGTGTGCAGGTCGATGGTGTGCGCGGTATTGTTCACGTGGGGGAATGGCACACCCTGCTGATGGATCAGACCAAAGTAGTAGTCCCACATCCAATACGGACCTGGATCAACGTGGTTAATAGACCCTGAGAATGGTGAGGGGACGGTACCATGAGCAACGACATGGTTGCGGTCCAACGGCACGTTGTACTTCTTGAGCAGATAGGCGACCAGTTTGGCGGAACCCAGGTACTGGGTCGCGTTGTACCACTGGAAGCCCGTCGCGTCGAAGCCCACGTGCTCAATGCCTATCGAGTGCTGATTGTACCAGTAGTTCCCGACATTATAGGTGAAGGTAGTGTCGTGCGTGATCTGATACACTGTGCCATCAGAGTCCACGATATAGTTCGCGGCAGCGCCAGCCGACGTTTTCGGATCAGGATTCTGGAACACATCGAGAGCGCTCTGCAACGAACCTTCCGTGTCGTGAATGACCACATAGTTCACCGGCAGTGGATAGCTCGTGCCGCTGCGATCTTCGTAGTTGCAGGGCGGATACGTTGTCTGCGGGAGCGTGCAGTCAAAGATGTTGGGATCCAGGATGCAGTTCACGGCGGCGGAATAATCGCCCGTCGGTGTGGAGCTACAGCCCATAGGAAGGGTGCTGGCCCCCTTGACCGAAGCAGCGGTTGCCTTGTTGGGCTTGACCAATTGCGCCGCCAGGGTGACAACCTCGCCCGTGTCGCTCTGCGCGTTGAAGCCCGTGTTGAGGATCTTGTAAAGCGCGTCCGCGTACATCAACGCGGTCGAACGAACGGTCGCGTGGCTGTACTCGGCCACAGTCCCATACCAGTCGGCCAGAGTGGCGGGCAGGGTGTGCGTACTCGAAAGCTGGAGTGCTTCCGCGCGCAGGACCGCAGCGCCGCCACGGATGTTGGTGGCGATGTCTGTCTTGAGCTGATTGGCGTTCACGTGCAGGATGCTGGCGGCCTGGTCCAGCGTATCAGCGTGCCCATTCTTGACCAGGTGCATACAGCCAAAGCCGTTATCGATGCTGGGGCTGCCGCCATGATTGCTCAAGCGCCCTTCCATATAACACACCGCTTTGAGCACGGGGGCGGGCACGCCAAATTCGCTAGCGGCCTGGTCGAAGGCTGGACCAATTTTGCCATTGCTAGCAACTTGTGCGTTGGCTGTGGGGGATCCTCCCATAAATTCTACAACGAGCATAGCCAGCAGAAAGAAAATAGCGAGGGGAAGACGAAAGAGAGATACGCGTCGATGCATAATGTACTTTACCTCCAATGCAATATGTACTTAGTAGAGACGCGAAGCGCACAGGACATAGGGATAGGGGAAGCCGTAGATGATAAATTAAAATCAATACTTATCATTACTAGCGATAAGTATAACATAACCACCTATCCTTTGCTTCATTTGATGCAGCGTTGCGTAATGCGTTATATTTGTATAAGGGTATTTTCGAGTCGATGAGAGCACAATTTCCGTCTCCCTTGTGGGAGCCGTGGGTAATGCTATGCCAGAACTTTTTTATATATTCCACAGCTTTACGAACTGGTTTACTAACGCCTTTTTGATTCTCATGTTTGTCGATTGCTTTTTTCTCAATCGTTCTCAGAGGGGTTCAAAGTGGTGGTGGTTCTTTGTCTTGATGTGGGGTAACTGGATTGGCGCTCTCATCTACTGCCTGGTTGGTCCATCCTTTCTCCTGCAAAAAGCCCTACCTCATATACGCAAAGCCTTGTCCTCCGCCGAAAATTGGTATCGAGAAAGACATCGACAAGCCACACCAATGCCCGCGCCATATGAGCCACCCTACACGGCGTATCAGCAGGGGCACCAGTCACAGCAGCCAGAATCGCCTCCCCAGGCTGAGTTGTTCGTCGCTGAAGATCAGTACGAACAACCGCAGGCCACGTATCCAGACCTGCCAGCACAACAGCAACAGCAACGACACCCCTAGCTAATTCGATGTGCAGGTCGTTTCATAACAAAATCTCTAACTAGCCTTGTAATCTCTCATACAATTAGCTCCTTTGCCTCCTTGCTTGCGTACCATACTCTTGACAAAATCACTGCTTCTTATTACTATATAGTTGTAAGTACTAAGTAGTACGAAGTAATAATCAGGAGATTACCATGCGTATCACACGCAACTCACTCGCGGATCTGGGGCGTTTCACTGATCCATCGCTGCTTATCCTGTCCAGCTTGGCAAATGGGCCAAAGCATGGCTATGCCATGATCCAGGATATTGAGCAATTTTGTGGCACTCACCTGGAAGTGGGCACGCTGTATGGCGCGCTCGCTCGCTTGGAGAAACAGGGCTGGATCGAGCCTCTGGAAGTGATTGATCGTCGCCGCCCGTATCGACTAACCGGGGAAGGCAAGGCGGTGCTGCATGAACAACTCACCACCATGAGCAAGGTGGTTTCAACAGGTTCACAACGACTCGCTACTGCCTAAATAGAGAGAAATAGGATAGATAGAGATGCAACATTCTTATAAATCTACGCTTTATCGGCACCTGGCTGGATGCCTGATTAGACTTTACCCTGCTCCTTGGCGCGAGCGCTATGCCGAAGAAATGCTGCTGATTCTGGATGATTCAGCGCCTACGTTCACAACAATACTCAATCTTTTCTTTAGCCTGTTGGATGCGCATATTCATCACAATCTGATCGAAGGAAGGGCTCCCTATATGTTGCAAAAATTGCGCTTTAATGGACTGACCATCTATAGTGCGTCTCTGATCTTCTTTACTGCTTGGTACGTTGTTCAGAGACACATTGGTATTCCCGATCAACCTGAATCTCTTTTCAGTGGTTTCTCTTACCAATCTTCTTCCTTGCTCGTAAATATCGTTCATTCCATTTCATATATCTTGCTGCTACTCATCTTGCTCGGTGGGCTGCCCATTCTGCTTGCTGCTTGCTGGAAGGCTGTGAAGGCGCGTAATCTTCGTGCCCTGTTGCTCTGCCTCGTGGCTCTCATCAGCCCACTCGTCGCCCCTTTTTTGATGATGATGTTCGTGAGCTTTTTTGAGATGGGGATCATTCAGGGAGGTGCCTATCCTGAACTTCTACTGTTTGGCCTCTTCTTTGGCCTGTACATAAGCCTGGCGCTCATCTTCTTCGCCGTCCAGCGTGTAGCTCCCAGTCGGCTTGTCACTCACTATGTGCTCTACCTTGCCACGTTGCTTCCCCTGGTGATGCTAGTCGGCCTTGCCGCGCTCCCGTTTGGACTCCTTCCATCAATAGCAGCTAGCTTCACAGCGCCCAGGGAAACCTCATACATTATCCGCCTGGGGCTTCTGACCCTCGTTATGCTCGTGACCTTCGCGCTCTCAATCATCTCGCTGAAAAAGGCCTTTCAAGCCAAACAAGCAGAAAAGTTTCTTCCACATGAGGAAGCGGCCATGGTGCAATGAAATCTTGACATCTCCTCATTCTTTGATACAATTCTAATTAGATGTATATCAAAAATACAAAGGGGGAGACTATGTCACAAGATGATTTTCAATCCTTGTTGCAATTTTTTCGCGCGCTGGCTGACGAAAATCGGCTCAAACTATTGGGGATCCTGGCTCAGCAAGAGCGCAGCGTCGAAGAATTGGCCGTGCTGCTCCACCTGAAAGCGCCGACCATCTCCCACCACCTTGCTAAGCTCAAGGAGCTTGATCTGGTCGGCATGCGTTCGGATGGCAATACGCACTATTATTGGCTGAACACGGAGACGTTGCGCCAATCCAACAAAATCCTACTCACGCCCGAACGCATGGCTTCGTTTGCTGATGATATCGAGGGCGATGCCTGGGAACACAAGGTACTCAGGGATTTTTTCGATGGGACGCGCCTGAAAGAGATTCCCGCCAGCCGTAAAAAACGCTCGGTGATCCTCAAATGGCTTGCCAGCCAGTTTGAATATGGTACGCGCTATACCGAGGTCCAGGTCAACGAGGTGCTACAGCGCTATCATCCCGACTCAGCTTTGCTGCGTCGCGAGTTGATCAGCGCCAGAGAGGGCTTTATGCAGCGCGAACACGCGATGTATTGGCGTACACCCGTGGGTGAGCCTGGGGACGAAGGTTAGCTGTTACCTATTGCTATTTCACGTATTTTTGTAGTAAGGTGGGTTACACGGAAGAACTAAAGGAGTTTTGATGCATCTTTACACGCAAAGAGGGTAGGTGGATATGATACCAGCAGATTCGAAAGAAAAACGCAATTCGCTCTGGCGCATCAAGCCGATGGACAGCATTTTGCAAGAGTCGGATCAGCAAGGAGGTGGTTTGAAGCGCACATTGGGTGTGGTTGGCATTACCGCTATGGGTATCGGTGCGATTATCGGCACCGGAATTTTTGTCTTGACCGGTGTGGCGGCAGCTACATACGCTGGTCCGGCTTTGATTATTTCGTTTGTTGTCGCTGGTATTGTTAGTGGCCTGGCGGCTATTTGTTACGCGGAATTCGCCAGTATCGTGCCTATTGCGGGCAGCGCCTATACGTATTCCTATGCCACGTTGGGAGAGTTGGTCGCCTGGATTATTGGTTGGGACTTAATTCTTGAATATGCAGTCGGTGCCGCTGCGGTAGCTATCGGCTGGTCAGGCTATTTTACCGATTTTCTGAAATCTATTGGTGTCATCTTGCCCACATTCCTGACCGCTTCGCCTTTCTCCGGTGGTATCATCAACCTGCCCGCGTTTCTCATCATTCTCGTGGTGACTGGCTTGTTGATTTTGGGAACGTCCGAGAGCAGTCGTGTCACTACTATTATTGTGGGCATTAAGATCCTGGTGATCTTGTTTTTCATCGTCGTGGGCATTGGTCATGTTAATCCGATGAACTGGCGGCCATTTCTGCCCTTTGGCGCTAAAGGTATCTTCGCTGGAGCCAGTATTATCTTCTTCTCCTACATTGGCTTTGACCAGATCTCGACCACTGCGGAGGAGGCCAAAAAACCTTCACACGATCTTCCTTTGGGAATTATCTTCAGTCTCGTGATCTGTACCGTGCTCTACATTGCGGTGACGGCTATACTGACTGGGATCATTTCGTATACCAGGCTCAACGTGGCCTCGCCTGTCTCCTACGCGCTGATCTCGCTTGGCCTCAACTCCGCCGGTTCCATTATCGCCGTTGGCGTCATCGCTGGATTGACCACGGTGTTAATCGTGCTGCTATTTGGGCAGAGCCGCATCTTTTTCTCGATGGCACGTGATGGCCTGCTCCCACGCTTCTTCTCGCACGTCCACCCACACTTCAAGACCCCATACCTGTCCAGCCTGTTGGTTGGTGTCGTGGTGGCGCTGATTGCTGGCCTGACGCCCATCGATGTGGTTGCTCAGTTGACGAATATTGGCACTCTGGCAGCGTTTGTACTCGTTTCGCTTGGTGTGCTCGTCTTGCGTCGCAGGCGACCGGATATGCACCGCACCTTCCGTGTGCCCTGGGTTCCGTTCATTCCTATCCTCTCGATCATTGCTTCACTCGTCCTGATATTCAGCCTGCCGCTTGTGACGCTTGCACGTTTCATCCTCTGGCTGGCTATTGGGCTGGTAATCTACTTTGTCTACAGTCGCTATCGTAGCCGCCTGCACAAACGTGGTTAGTCCAAACCAAGGATACATAATGGTTTGTATTATTGACATGCTCCCCACGGATATATAAATCCGGGGGATTCCAGTAATCACTTACTTGGGTTTCCTGCTTCGTTAAGTCTTGCCCGCTTTGGTTTTCACCGCGCCGGGTCTGACAGACTCTCCCACACCCCCGACAGGCAGACACGCGCGCGCCCCACGGCCAA
>DATAYF010000655.1:0-3310 GCA_036272735.1 Ktedonobacteraceae bacterium | reverse complement strand
TGAGAGGGTGAGAGGGCGACATTCCATGATGACATGCGGGGTTGCACGCTGCGACACAGAGCGATCTAATTGACACGCTCCCCCCAGTTGCTGATGATGGTATGGACATATTCTTGGTAGTCGAGATCACGCAAAGGATTAGCCCCGACGCCAAAGACTTTTCGGCAAAGGGCCGCGCCATCATCCAGGCCGGCTTCTTCTCCATCGCTCCAAAGGGCCACTGCGGGAAAATAATGGTAGAAACGCACCAGGGCTGTGGTGACCAGGAGATCATAGGGATGAAAACGTGTTTTACACCAAGCCCAGAAATGGCTCTGAGCAAGGTGAGAGAGGCTCATCCAGAACGCTTCTCCCATGATGCCTGTCTCGCTATCTCCATTCAAAGCGACCTCATCATTGGTCAAGATCGGATGGCCATCTCCATTTGGCCCACACACGAGAAACCCCTTGAATTCGGGCCGAGACAGTGTGGCCCCTGCTGTTTGAGATGGGGTAGGGATCACGAGCGATGACAGATCTCGACTCCACTGAGCAAATTTTTGCCGATCATTCTCTGTGTGGATGAGAGACGTTTCCCATTGCCAGTAGTGTGAATAGCCCATAGCTGTTTTCTCGCTTTCTTGCTGAAGGAGACAAAGTGATTACTGGCATGTTCTTTTTGAACTGAGTAAAAATGGAAGAGTTTGCGGTGTCAAGAAGCAAGCAGACAGTAAACCCCCGAAGTGATCCTGGTGGCGAAGTCAAAAAGCTCATCTAGCTTGCCGGTTTCATCAGTCGTTTAAAGGGAGAGATGCGGGTCTGTTCTGGTACGTCTCCCCGTAGCCAGCTCATCAATTGAATGACATTGACTGCGGCGGCAACCGCCACATGTCCCAAATGGGTTTTGCGGAGACCAATATACCGCGAGCGGCGTAAGCCCATCGTGCGCACACCTTGAGAATGCATCCCTTCAATACCTGCCCGATGGCGATACGCCTCCTTGAAGGCATCCGTGCTCTCGCGGCTTCGTGCCGCAAAAAGCGCCTGCATCTGCTCTTTCGGATGCAGGGTCAGTGTGCGCCGAGTGGTTCCCGTACAGGAGGCCCGACTGGGGCAGACTTTACAATCGCTCTGGGAAAACTTCACCTTGATCAGCGATTTGCCTGCATCCTGGACGGCTGTCCAACTCGAACTGATCCGGCCCTGTGGGCAAGTCACCGCCTCAGCTTCCCAATCGATGGAAAAGTGCGTGAGGTCGTAGCCGGTCTCCGCTTGATACCAGTGGGTTTTGAGCGTGGGACCAAGCAGGTCCACCTCATAGTCAGATTGACTCCGAACAAGGTTCTCGATCGTGACATATCCCGAATCCACAAGATGCTGATCCGGAAGCAGTTCCTTCTCCGCCAAGTCAGCGTGGATAGCGGCAATGCTTCCCTCATCGCTCAGAGGAGCAGCAGTAGTCTGGACAGCAGTGATCAGTTGGGGAGCATCTTTATCACAATTTTGGGTAAAATGTACTTTATATCCGGTCCAGAATGTGCTTCGCTTCTTGCCATTTCTCGCGTCGAGGTCATAGGGGGAGGCGATGAGCTGAGCTGCTGGCAGAACGGGTTCTTTCCTCCATTGCCCTCCTTGCTCCCGTGTTTCAAACTGCTGTTCCCACATGGTGCGCAGAGTGGTCACGGCAGGGAGCGTTTTCATCCAGTCAGGAGTGCAGGGAGCCTGGAGCGCATCCAACAGCATCCAGCCATCAGCACCCACTTGGTTGGCATACTGCGTGCGCTCTTGCTCCTCTTTCGGTAAGCGTTCCTCTTCGAGACGTTGTCCATAGTGTTCTACCCACTCGACGGGAACGTGGGTACGAATCCAATCAGGAGCGACTTCTGAAAGCACATTCAACACGTAGACCATCGTCTGGGCCACGCGCAATGTGCGGCTCAGGGAACGGATTTTTGCGAGGATATGAGTCGAGTCTGTCCGTTGTCGTCCGTGAGCCTTCAGCCACCCTCCCTCCCGACACTGCTCCAAAAGCAGATCGAGCAGGCGCTGTTCAGCCTTGCCCTCGATCAAGCGGGAACGAAACTCGGAGAGAACCGTATGGTCAAAGCCAGCGTCGTTCAATTCCAGGCTGAGGGCATACTTCCACGCCAGTCGATCTCGGACAGTGTCAGCAGCCTGACGATCGGTCAAGCCTTCCATAAACTGAAAGATGGTCACGAGCGCCAGCCGCCACGGAGCCAAAGCAGGTTGGCCATGAGTCGGAAACAGGTCGGCAAATGCCTCATCCGTGTAAATCGTTCCCAATGTCTCACGTACCTGCATGAACACATTTCCACGGGGAAAGACAGCATGAGCAATACGAACAACTTCTTCTGGAATCGGTGGAATCGGCAGCGATTTGAGTGACATGGATGCCCCCCCTCTCAACAGAGCAACAAACCAGACATTTGCATCCATGTTAATTGATGAGATCTAGGCCCTCTTTTCGACTTCGCCACCAGTACCCGAAGTTGTCAAGAGCCACTTTCCAGGGCATTTACCAAGAAGCTCCATAACAAGCAAGAGTGGTCATTTTTTCTGAAAGTTCTATACGCCTTATGGGTTACGAATTTGAATCGCTGCCAAGACATACTACATAATGCTTATTAGCCCATCAGTGTAAAGCCGCATCTGGTCTCAAGCTACTGCCAGGATATGGGTAAAAACAGATGCCATAATTTCTATGAAATCACAGATGCTCCGGGAAACGATCGACCTCTGGAGCCTGAGGAACAGCAGGAGGGGCAGATGCCTGCTCGCTGGTCTGCAAAGCAGGACATTGGAAACTGACGAGTGTGTACGCACCAAAGACCAGTTCCCACCAGCGCTCGATCGAGGCGTAGTCCGTGACGCGGTAGTCCGCCCACCCCAACTCATTCTTACTTTGTTTGAACCCGTATTCGATCCACGTGCGAAACCCATACGTGTTGCCGACTGTCTCGATAAAGATCACTCTTGGAGACGAGAGGCTTAGGTGTGCATCAACGCTTCATTGGTATGCGTGTGCGCCTGTTCCCATTCCAAAACATCAGCCAGTTCCTCTTGCAGCGCTTGCAAGCTTTGTTGACGGAGCGATTCATCGGGCATATCCGTATCTTTCCAGACAAAAAAGAAATGGAGCGCGGTCAACTCGGGATCTCCCTGCACAATATAGCGCGCAATCGTCCCAGGAAAGGTGTGGCGATTGCTCTGCTGGATATCCGCCAGCTTTTCGATCAGGCGGCTCTGTTGGCCTGCACGCACCGGCACACGGATCTCCGTGGAAAGCACCTTGCTGCGAGTATGGTAGAGA
>DATAYF010000654.1:0-8327 GCA_036272735.1 Ktedonobacteraceae bacterium | reverse complement strand
GCACGAGCGGCTTGCCACGCTCTCGTCTGCCCGCATGCGGCGCAGGCGTTTGTGCCCTTCCGCGAGCACGGCATTGTAGAGCTGGCGGCCTGCTTCCAGGTGTCCTCTGAGGCGTTTGGCCTGGTGCTCGTTCACCACGAGAGGCAATTCCAGCAGAAAGGTCGGAGTCCGACGAGGAAGCTCCTCAGTCTCCTGGGTGATGCGCCTACGCTTCGTTCGTTTCGCTCGTTTCGCTGCCATCCGTCTGCCTTTCCGGGAAAAGAATATCCGTTCTAACTGTATCAAACCCGAAGGGATCTGTCAAGCATTTCGCTAGGTTTCAAGCGATCCAGCCCCTCTCCTCCATCATTAAGAGGAACGGCGCTTCATCCCCCGCTTGAAACACGGGGGCTTTCGCGCTCCGATTTCTGTAATCGATACCAACAAGCAGAGAGGCGATCCCGTGCGGGGTCGCCTCTCTGCTTGTTGGTCGTCTTGACCTTATCCCACCTGCACAGTGATTTTAGCGTAACCGGTGGCGGCATGGGGTACCGAACCTTGATCGCGAGAGGTCTGGACGGCTCCAGTACCATCGGTAGCACGTGAGCGCAATGTGTACGTCCCCGCCATCAACGGCGTCCACTCCCACGACCACATCACCCACGAATCCTTTGATATCGACGGCTGCAACCTGGCAACGTGCCAGGATTTGCCATCATCGGTGCTGACCTCGACCTTCTGAATACCACGTGTACCCGCGTAGGCCAGGCCACCTATCTCAGCGCCATGCCCTACTGCAACGTGCCCGCCAGGTCGGTCGATGCGGCTGATGGTGTGCACCGGCCCGTTATACCAGCCCTGGTCGGAGTAGAGGCCGCCGACAAAATGATCGGTCAGTTCGAGCCTCGTCAACCATTTGACGTTCTCTTCACCGTAATGCCCAGGGATCAGCGCACGCAGTGGATAGCCGTGGCGCACAGGCAATTCGGCACCATTCATGCGCCAGGCCAGCAGCGAGTCGGCATCCAACACATCTTTAAGCGGCTGCGTCACATTGTATCCATCACTGGAATAAAAGACCACGTACTGCGCCTGCGGCTGCGCGCCTCCGTGCTGCTCTAACAGCGTCTTGAACGACACGCCTTGCCAGACCGCCGTACTGATCAGGTGGTTCTGGGCGCTGTTGGAGATACATTCGAGCGTGATCGGACGCGACGTGGATGGCAATTTTTGCAGCTCATCGTAAGTATAACTGCCACTCTTGCCCACCAGGCCCGTCACTTCAAAACGCCAGAGGTTGATATCTGGCGTCGGGTCTACGGCGTTCTGTGTGACGACGTAGTGCAGATCATTTGGCGTAATCGGCGGTGTGAAGCCGTTGACGGTCGGTGATTTCATGCCGTCATAGGAGCTGTAACGCTTCAGGAAGGTGTTCAATCCACCCAGGTTCGCACCGGCAGCCCCGAGGCCCAGCACGGCCACGCCCGTTCGTGCCAATAGTTGCCGCCGTCGCTGCGCCACCACGCCGCTCCTGGTGGTGGCTACGCGCTCTTTGGGTAGAAAAGCGCGATACGCCAGGCAGAGCACCACGCCGTAGAGATTGAACTCGACGAACAGGCTGATGATGGTCACAATTATGGACCAGGTCAACGGCAGCCCGAGGAAATTCTGGGGCAGCTCGTTCCAGAATAGGATGGCTCCGACCAGCGTCATGGCTTCCGCAAAAGCCAGGGCCACCACCCACTCACGAGTACGCGGCCGATAGCCGCGTACCGGCAACCTGACAAACGCGAGCAGCGCGTAGAGCAGGCCCAACAATGTGCCCAGGACAACCATCGCTAACAGCGCCAAGCCCAGCGGTCCCGTTTTCGAATTGGGCTGGAAGACAATCTGCATGTGAACGAAGGTACCGGCATCCAAATGTTTGAGTAAGAAGAAACCAAACAACTCTACGGGCGAGGAAATACCCGCGTAGAGACGAAAAATGACCATCAGTAAGACTGCAAAGAGGCTCGCTATCAACCCGGCTCCTAGTGCGCTCAGCACCGAAACCACTACGCCAAGCACACCTCTATACGGTTTTGCGGGCGCAGTCACAGCGCCCGGTTGGGTTGTCGGTTGTTTGGTAGACGACATGATTTCGTTTTCCTTCAGTATGCCCCTATTCCAAAAACCTGAGCGCGTAGCGCTAGCGTTGGTTTTCAGGTAAATAGTATAAGTAGCCAAATTACCACATGCAGCGATTGGCCTACATATACTATCACGCTACAGAGCCGCAAGATTTTCACATTTCTACTCGCATTTTTATTGCTCAAACCGCTTCGCTCAACAATGAATGCTTCTGCTTAAAGTAGAATATCATGGCAGCAACCAGCCCGGCAACTACGACCCCGTAGACAAAGATATAGTAGTAATTCCAGCCACCCACACGATCACAGAAATAGTGCACTATCGAGACACAGGGGAAATACCAGATCGCCGCCGCCGCCAGTCCCTGTGGATTCCAGCGCCCACCCGGCTTTCTCAACGGTTGAAGCAGCACCACGGCCCAGGGCAAGATCGCAGTCGTATACCAGGGAAAAATATGCGAGGATGCAAGAAAGACCGCGCCGAAGAGCACCAGGGTGGCCGCCTCCATACTGATATGTCCACTGGTCAGCATCGTAATCACCCATGCTCTGAAGCGTTCCACCTGCGTTTTCAGTGGTCGGCTAAAGCGTAGCAACCAGGCCACAGCGAGCAAGAGCTTGTTTAGCAGCGTCGCAACCATGTTCCCCTCGCCACGCGTATCCTCGTTGAGACGCCACGCCAGCACCACCAGCGCCGCGCCTCCCACAATCAGCAGATCAAGCAGGTATTCAAGCAGAAGTCGTGGCAGCACAGCCAACCCGAACCACCTGGTCATCAATCCCATGAACAATTGCACCAACCCGGCATTGACGCCCTGCTCGCTTGCATACCTCGAAAAGAAGCCAAATACGCTTCCATGTCCCAAGATCAGGTACGGTATATAGGCGACAACGATTGTTACGAAGCAGGTCAGCAGCAACGCCCAATCCTTGCGTCGTATGACCACGACCAGCAGCAGAATGGGATAAAACTTGGTCAACGTCGCCATGGCTATCAGAAAGCCTGTCAGAACGCGGCTGCCACGCCAGTTTCCCAACGAGCAAAGGAGCGCCAGCAGCGAGAACGTCAGGGTCAGCGCGTCAAGATGGCCTTGAATGGCGAAATCGATGATGGGCAAGGGACACCAGGCGTAGAGGATGGCACGGCTCATATCAAGCCCGCGACGCTTGAGCAGATAGGCCAGCACACCGCACGAGGCGAGGTCAAATAGCATAAAGATGGTTTTGAGCATCACCAGGTTATTCGGAGAAAGCAGATAGCTCAATACGTAGAAGGCTTGTGCCCCTGGCGGATAAATGGAGGGCACGTTGCGAAAGGCACTGTTATCGTAAATAAAATTGCGCAAATATGCTAACTGTGGAGCACCCGGTCCGATGACGTAGGGACTGTACCCGTGCAGCGTCACGCGTGCATCCCATACGTAGCGCCAGGAGTCTTTCGAGAGGAACGGGTTCACTGGTAGCAGTATGGAGCGCAACAGCAATGCTCCGCCGAGGATCAATGCCAGCTCGATCCAGCGCCAGCGCCCCTCTTGTGGTGGCATCTTGAGCACCACGAAACAGGCCAGCCCGTAGGGCAGATAATCGAGTATCCAGAAGAGCATAAATGGGAATAATGGCCCATTCGGATGCGCTGGAAACGCATAGAAGCCGATGTTGATGCCCAGGGTCACCAGCAGCGCGGCCCCAAGGATCGCTAACCGCCGCCAGCGCGCAGGAGGAGCTGGCTCCCCGTGTGCTTGAAGTGTACGCGCAACTTGCGCTAGAGACATACAAAACCGCCTTTCGCCACAAATCAACCAGGATTTAGATACTATGGTAGAGGAATATTTGCTATTTACACGTTGGAGGGAGGCTATATTTTTCTAGCAAACAGGAAAGCCCATGTTACGACTGTGGCGTGAGAATGACGACAGGAATTTCGCGTGTAGTGCGTTTCTGGTAATCAGCAAAATTAGGGTATTTAGAGGTGATAAGCGACCAGAGTCGTTGGCGTTCCTCTGGATCTGGCTGGCTGGCAATTACCGTGACGATTTGCTGTTTCACCTGTACTCGCGCCTGTGGCTGTACCTGAAGATTGAACCACCATTGCGGGTGTTTTGGAGCACCACCGTTCGAGGCAATCAGAATGAAACGGTTGCCATCAGAGGAATACATGATAGGCGTAACGCGTTCCTGTCCACTCTTACGGCCGACCGTTGTGAGCAGCAGCATAGGTCTACCCGCCATTTTGCCGCCAAGCGTCCCTCCTGTCAATCGATAGAGGGAGACATGGAAACCCATAAAGAAACGTTGTAAGGCTATTCCCGTACCGTTTGTACGACGGGGCTGAGACGTGTGATCGCGCACGACCATGACGTTTTCTCCTTTTCCCTTAGTATAAGCTATAGGTTGCGATTGCGCAATTTTTGTTGCAAGAACGGGTGAAGTTCATCTTTTTGCGCCGTTAGGAACCGAGATGAAGGTACAACGTCAAGATGAGTCGCCAAAAATAAAAGGGCCCTTATAACAGTGGCTATAAGAGCCTCTTGCTGTACCTATCTATCTATCTTTGAGTAATTATCGATGTGGTTTATCTTGGTGCAGCAATCAGAAACCGCCCATCTTTCCCTGCTGCCCTTGATCCCCCTGATCCTGCTTTCCACCCATCATACCACCCATTTTGCCCTGCATGCCACCCATCATGCCACTGCAGCAATTCATCAGGTCTTGCGGGGAGTTGAAGGTTTGGTTGGGCAGCATCTGTTGGAGACCATTGACCATCTGGTCGTTGGCCCCATACTGCTTCGCCCGCTGGATCACGTCGTTTTTGCTGATAGGAAATGGGAGATTGTTCACCAGTTGGTTTATCTGTCCAGGATCAATATTCATGTACTTTCACCTTTTCTTGAGTGCATACCCTAACGGTATGCCTGACTGGATAGGTGTCATACCTGGCAAAGAAACATCCTGTCACCTAGCAACACGAACACAGCAAAGCATACGGTTCAAGATAGATACAAGTGGATGTGCGCTGATACAGGTTGGTGGTCGCGGACCACCAACCTGTATCAGCGCACAGCGAGAAGCGGGACAGACAAAGAAAAAACGTGTCTAGCGGGCTAAATAGTGCAGGAAAGCCCAGGCACGCCCAGTTCCTGGCCTGACTGAGAACGGGCGAACTCAAGAGCGAGCGGCGCGGACCAATCGTCGGTCTGCTGCTCGACATACTGTACGTAGAGAGCGATAACCCGTCTGGCCCCCACACATTTGCGCCTGACTTCTGGCAACAACTCATCTGACTCCAGCACAAATGCGTCGCCACCAATACACAGGGCCAATTGATCCACATAGCCAGGAATGACAAGCGCCGCCTGCCTGGTTTCCAGAATATTCCCAAGCGCCTCGAATGCGCCATTCCCCGTGTAGTCGGGCAAGAGCATCATGCCACCTGGTATCTCCGCGCTGGGAGCCTGGGAAATCAAGAAACCCGCCGCGCCGCCACGATGGTTGACGGCCGCTGTTCCCTCACGATCTACTGTGCAGAGGAAACACACTATTTGTCGCGCAATAAATGATTGCACCTTCCTTGAGAGCGAGGTTTGGCCATCGTCCACAAGCTGAGATGATGGTGCAGGATGAAGATGTGATACTGCCGGTGCGGTAAGACCGGGGATGTTGGTGCGAATATATTTGGCACAATGGAAGAACGCTTGCTGTACATGCAAGCGGATCCAGAAAATGTCGGACTCATCTTCAGGCAATAGCTCTACGCTGCCCTGCACACAGAGCCGTTCACGGGTCGTGTGGCGAATAAAGCAGAGGCCAAGTTGAGCGACCCGCCCCAATTGCTGCGCCTGAAGCAGCCCCAACAACAGGTGAGAAGTCTTGTGCCGACGATCAATAGGTAGCAGGCACGTATGCTCATCTGGCGTGGCAACAAAGCCGGGGAGCCCCATCACGATGAGACCACGTGGCTCACTGCGCGTTCCTTGGCCAGCAAGCACGCAGAGCACCTGCTGCGAAATAAATGTCTGAGCTTGTGGGGTAAGATATGCAACCTTCTTTTTGTCAAATTCGGCACCGCTGGCATGGGTATTCCAGCGTGTGCGCGCCTCGTTCTGCCCTTGTGGCAGGGATGCATCCAGCCTCATGATTTCCTTCCTTGAGCCCTTTGTAATAGATATTGCTCGTCTCTTTAGATCATGACGCACCATAAAAACAAAAACAACGTGGAAAGGGATCTGGTTAGACGACCTACATAATATTTTTGGGAGTAGTCCCTTTGTGCTAAAAGCAAGTATACTTGCCAGGAAAGATTTTATCTATATAAATGCATAAAATTTATATAAAGATGCAAAAGTAGCTTGTATGCTTAGGAGGTTAAAAGATTGGTCGCAAAATGGTTGTGCTTTTCCTTTCTTGTAAAGATTCACCATCGTTTTTGTCTTGCCCAACGCTCACCAAAACGTTGTATCCGCGCTCTTCGTACCCAACATTGGGAACACAAATTAAATTTACATCGCGAAGCGATATTATTCCGTCAAACGTGTATCATAATGTACCGATATTCTTCGTAGGAGAAAGAGAACCTCGATCATGCACATTGTACTTGCCTCGATGGGCTTTCCGCTGTTTATTGTGGTGACCCATTATATCAACCTGCTCTTCATCGGCCTGCTGATTCGTAGCGGCATCCAGATCGCCGGGGCGCATCCTCGTCTGTACTGGAATGACAACTGTAATCCAGATAGTGCCTGGCTCAATCTGGTGCGGAAGAAAGTTCCTAAAGACAGGCTTTACACCTCGATGGATGATGAGGTGGCAGTCCCCAGGATATTAGCGCTGCCGGGCAAGGATAATCTCGGTCTGGGGCGGCACTGGCACTTTTTCTCGATCATCTTCTGGATACTCAATGGCCTCATCTATTGGGTCTTGCTCTTTGCCACCGGGGAGTGGACGACCTTGATTCCCACCTCCTGGTCGATTTTTCCGCGTGCCTGGCAGACGTTTCTCACCTACGCTACCTTTCATATTCCACCGACCAGCGAATTCACGCCGCTTGATCCACTGCAACAATTGACCTACGCGGCAGTCGTGTTCCTATTGGCACCATTCATGCTGCTCACAGGAGCCGCCATGTCACCCTCGATTGAGGCGCGTTTCCCTTGGTATATCAAGCTCTTCGGCGGACGCCAGGTGGCTCGCAGCCTACATTTCCTGAGCATGATTGCCTTCGTGCTCTTTATTATCGTGCATGTTGCGCTGGTCTTGATTGTGCATTTTCAGGACAACATTCGCAATATCGTCTTTGGCACGACACAGAGCAACCTTGGGCTGGCAATCACCATCGCCATGATAGCTCTGCTTGTCGTCGTAGCCGTCTACGTATGGGCCTCCTGGCAGACGCTACGCAAGCCTCGCCTGATGCAGCATGCGTTGGGTTTTCTGGTCGATCCCGTACGGAAAACGCTTCTGCATCATGAAAAATCCAGGCAGCAGTATAAGCAGTCCGCTATCTCGCCGTATTTCTGGGTCAATGGTCGGCCGCCGGTCGAGGATCAATACAAACAGTTGGCCACGCACGACTTTGCTGACTGGAAGTTGGAAGTCGGTGGCCTGGTTACCAGTCCTTTCCACCTCTCGCTTGAGGATTTGCGCAAGTTGCCGAAGCAGACCCAGATTACCAAGCATAACTGCATCCAGGGCTGGTCAGGGGTGGCCGAGTGGGGAGGCGTGCCGCTGGCTGAGATTATCAAGCTGTGCGGCGTGAAGCCCGAGGCGAAGTACGTTGTGCTTACCTCCTA
Source organism: Ktedonobacteraceae bacterium (assembly GCA_036272735.1). GTDB lineage: Bacteria > Chloroflexota > Ktedonobacteria > Ktedonobacterales > Ktedonobacteraceae > DATAYF01. The sequence continues at coordinate 433 of DATAYF010000654.1, read as the reverse complement.
TCAGAAGGGAAAAGAGTCGGTCAAGCCCGAGCTTAAGGAAGCGCACGGGCATACGTACTACGAAGTCATAGATATGGTGCTGGCACAGCATCCGCAGACTATTCTGGCCTACGAGATGAATGATCAAGCATTGCCAATAGACCACGGGGCACCTTTGCGCCTGCGTTGCGAAACGCAGCTAGGCTACAAGATGGTGAAGTTTTTGCGCTCCATTGAATTCGTTGCTGACTACGATTCCGTCGGCGCGGGACAGGGAGGTTTCCGCGAGGACTTCCAGTATTACGGTCGAGGTGCGGAGATCTAACAGCTTAAACGATCCATAGAGGAACGCCTATGGCTTATGTGTTGGTGGTTGTTTGAGGTATAGCCTGGCAACCATTGTAGAGAAGAAAGGTTACATAACTCATGGCTGACAAAGTCAGTGATTATCTAT
>DATAYF010000653.1:0-5290 GCA_036272735.1 Ktedonobacteraceae bacterium | reverse complement strand
CCGATGCACGAGCGATCCGCCGATTGCAACGGAAGATGGATCGGCAGAGGCGCGCGGCCAACCCGGACCACTACGACGAAAAGGGCCGCATCAAGAAGCAGGGCAAGCGGCGGCGGCACTGGAAAACGAGCAAGGGGTACGAGCAGACCCGGCGGCGCAAGGCAGAAAAGGAGCGCCGGCTTTCGGCTCACCGCAAGAGTTTGCACGGCCAAAAGGTCCATGAGATCATCGCAGTGGGCACCACCATCATTCTCGAAAAGATTTCCTACCGAGCGTGGCAGAAACAGTACGGCAAGAGTGTGGGTCTTCGCGCCCCAGGGATGTTTGTCGAACACCTCAGACGCACCGGGGCCACGGACGGGCGGCACCCTGCTCGAAGTCCCCACGGGCCGAGCCAGGCTCTCGCAATTCTGTCATGGCTGTGGGAAGTGCGTGAAAAAGCCGCTCTCGCAACGCTGGCATCACTGTGCCTGTGGCGTCGGCCCCGTGCAGCGGGACCTGTATTCGGCCTTTCTGGCTTCCACGCTGGATCAAGATCATCTCATCCCCTCGTGTGCCCGGGCAGTCATTGCCTGGGAAGATGCGGAGGCGCGTCTGCGGGCCGCACACGAACGGGTGCTCCAACGGGCGAAAGAGGGGCAGTCGTTGCCCCGAAGCTTTGGTGTTCCCAGAGCCGGAGCCCGTCGGCCTCAAAGTCTGAGCGAAACGACACAAGAGCCAGCTCTCCTCGCTCGTCGAGGACGGCTAGAAGCGTGGAAGCGCCGCTCAGAACCCCCGCTGCTTCAGCACGGGGAGCCGTCAGAAACCCGCTTACCCGAGTGAGGCTGGCAAGGTTCCGTTGATGCATTTCTGCAATACTGGTTCGCGGCGGAGCATATCATCAATGAGCAACTGGTCGAGTACGTCCAAACCGTACGCAAGCGTGGCACCCCCTGTTATTTAGCGACCAATCAGGAGCAGTATCGCACCACTTATATCCTTGAACAGATGGGCTTTGCGAACAAATTTGATGGGATGTTCTCTTCAGCCTACATCGGCTGTGGAAAAGAGGATCGTGCTTTTTTCGCGCACATTTTACACAAATTGGACAATCTACAGGCGCAAGAAATCCTGTTCTGGGACGATAGCCTTGCGAATATAGGAATTGCACGTCAGGCTGGCTTACAAGCCGAGCAGTATAGCGATTTCGTGCGCTTTTGTGAGCGGATGCATGGTTATGTGCCCATGGCTGTTGACAAATAGAACGCGCGTTCGTTATAATGGGGACATGCATATACAGACAAAACCCGACACGTTTAGCAAGCTGACGCAATTGGGAAATGCAACGTATTTTGAGCCAGCAGGCGACCAACCGTTGCACGAGCGTCGTCGCGCGCCCTACCAGTCACAAAGCCTCGCGGAATGTATCACCAACTTGAGCACTCCGCAGGGCAAGAAGCCAGTGCTGAAGGCTATGTTAACCACAGCTTGCGAACGAAATTGCCACTACTGTCCATTTCGCGCCGGACGCAGCCAGACCAAACGCCTAACCTTCTCGCCAGACGAGTTGGCGAAGGGCTTTCAGACGTTGCAGCAGGCGGGCCAGGTGGACGGGCTGTTTCTCTCATCGGGCATCATTAAGGGCAGCATCACCACGCAGGATAAAATCATCGCCACAGCCGAAATTATCCGCCAGCGCTACCACTACCAAGGATATATGCATCTCAAAATCATGCCGGGCATTCAATACGAGCAGCTTTACCGCATCATGCAACTGGCCGACCGCGTCTCTGTGAACCTGGAAGGTCCCACCGAAGAACGTCTGAGCGCATTGGCCCCCAAGAAAGAGTTCATGAGCGAGCTGCTGGCAATGCTGCAATTAGCGGAGCGCATACGGCGCGAACATCCGCAGCAGAAGTTTGCCAGTACCGTAACGCAATTTGTGGTTGGCGCGGTTGGTGATACCGACCACGAACTTCTATCACTCAGCGACAAACTCTATCGCAAGTTAGGTCTGACCCGCGCCTACTACTCCGCCTTCAGTCCAGTCGTTCAGACGCCATTTGAGAACCTCGCGCCGACCGTGCCACTGCGCGAACACCGCTTATACCAGGCCAGCTTCTTGCTGCACGATTATGGTTGGAAGGTTGAGGATTTAGCCTTTAGCGGTGAAGGCAACTTGCGCACCGACGTCGATCCCAAACGAGCATGGGCCGAGCGACACCTGCGCTCAAACCCCATCGAGATTATGACGGCGAGCCGGGCACAATTACTGCGCATCCCTGGCATTGGCCCGCGTGCAGCCGAGGCAATTATACAGACACGGCACCAGAGAAAGCTGAGCGAACTATCTCAACTGCGCCACTTGCAGATCCACGCCCCCGAGCAAGCAGCGCCATATATTTTACTGGCTGGCAAAAGAGCAATCGAGCAAATGCGGCTGTTTTAGAAAGAAACTCCTAACAATACTATTGCATTCATAAACTGAGAAGTATACTATGGAAGCAGTTACCCAACTACTCTTTATGTTCACCTGTCTTATTATTTTAAAAGGAGGATCATTATGTCTGGCAACATCCTGGATGGCATCAAAACCCTTCTCAAAAGAATCAATAGCGTTAGCCTCTTGAGCGTACACAATAATGGAAAAACGATCCTATTCATACCAGCATGGTCGGTTGCCTTAGCTATAGCTCTTCTCGTCATCATGCGAAAAAATCGGCGACGAGCATAGCACTGCTAAGAAAAATCTCTGCTCCTCTCTGGTGCATGGTCTTTCGTATAAAGGGAAGGGACGGCAAAATTTTGCCGTCCCTTCTATTTGGCACATTCCATCTCCACCCCCATCACTCACGCATGCTGCGGCAACACGATCTGGATTTTGACCGAACTGGGTCGCATCCTGGTGGCATACTCGTAGGCTTCGATGCTGTCGGCAAATTTGTAGGTGTCGGTGATCAGCGGATTGACGTTAATTTTGCCACTCTCCATCAGCGCCAGGGCACGCGCATAGACGTGCGCATAGCGGAACACGGTCTCGATATGCGCTTCTTTGGCCTGCGCGGCGACGATATCCAGCGTGACAGGTCCTGTTGGCATACCGATGAAGACGACGCGACCACCAGGGCAGAGCGGATCGAAGACGCTAGCTAGCGAACGAGCATTCCCGCTAGCTTCGAAGACGATATCCGCGCCCCAGCCATCCGTCAGCTCGTTCACCACGTCGGACACACGCTGTTGAGCCACATTCACCGGCGTAATCGAGCCGAGTGTGGCCGCCAGGTCCAGCTTCTCTTGCAGCACATCGGTGATGACGACACGACTACAACCACCCGCCAGCGCCGCCAACGCTGTAACCATGCCAATTGGCCCGGCTCCCATTACGACCGCGAGGTCGCCCGGCTTGATCTGTGCCTTCATCACGGCGTGCATGCCAACAGCTAGCGGCTCTACCATCGCACCTTCCGCGAAGCTGATATTGTCGGGCAGTTTGAACGTGTACGCGGCGGGATGCACGACGTACGGCGTCAGGCAACCATGCACGGGAGGCGTGGCCCAGAAACGGACCGCGGGATCAAGGTTATAGATGCCCAAACGGCTCGCCTTGCTGTTAGGGTCGGGGATGCCCGGCTCCATGCAGACGCGGTCGCCCACTTTGAGATGCTGCACCTCGCTGCCAACCTCAACAATGGTGCCCGATGCCTCGTGACCCATCACCATAGGCTCGCGCACCACGAACTGGCCGATAGCGCCATGCTGATAATAGTGCACGTCGCTCCCACAAATGCCCACCGTATGGATGGCAATACGCACATCGTGCGCTTCTAGCTTGCCGGGCAGATCGATATCTCTTAACGCTAACTGCCCAGCTTTTTCAAGCACCAATGCTACCATAGTATTTTTACTCCTTTTCTGCGCTACGCCGTGGCACCTCAGTATTGCCGGGATTAAAATGCTTCAACATTACCAGCGGCTCAGTCGCGCTGCTGTTGGTGATCTGCACACCGTGTTGAGCTGCCTCGGCGGTGACAAAAAACTCGTCCTCAGTCATCTCGTGGAAACGGATCAACGTTGGCGACGAAATGGCATGCTTACCAAAACGACCATAGCCCTGCACGCAGATCAAGCCATAAGCCGCTACGTCGTGGATAGTTACCGTGCGGCCCGGATAGATCGTCAATTCTTTGGCACTGAAATAATCACTTTTGTAGACGATCCAGTTTTCATGATAGCCCGCTTCATGCATAGCGTCAACGTTGTACGCCGGACATGGCGCGCTAAAACGATGCTGCTCAAATGCGGCATCGACGTTGGTCTCCCAATCAAGCATGCTCACCAGATAATCGAAATCGTACCACCTGTCCTTCGGCACATCTTTAACCAGAAACGCGCGGTCGATTACCTGCCAATCAGCGACCAGAGACTGCCACATTGAAGTGACATCGCTGGCACGCTGCGGCTCGTAGGTACATAATGTGCCGGGCGCATGCAGCACTCCAGTCGGCACATCCCAACCAGTACCTGGCGTCAGGTGATACGCTTTGGAGAGCGCCAGGATGCCGTTGTCGCCCTCATCCCAGCGCTTGAGACAATCAATAATTTGTTCCCTGGTCGTGCCGGATTGCAGTCCGAAGAAGGTGTACGGGAACGTGTTCAGCGTGAAATTGTATTGTGGTGGGAAATAATACGCCTCTGGTTTACCCAGGCGTCCAACCTTAGCAGCATCCGCGTCGCTTTGATGCATGTGGTGGGCGAGAGGATACATGTTATCAAAAAATTTGCTGAACATAACCCAACCGCCATCGCGTTCAATCGCCTCCCGACCCAAAAAATCGTCGCCGAGCAGAGCAATAGCATCGCGTAAAAGTATCTTCTGTCCATCGACATAGATGTAGCTCAAACCCTCGTCGTCACGCGTCTCCGGGCCATTATCGGCCTTAATGGTCGATGAAAACCAGCGCTCATCGATGCCCCCGCGATGCGCTCCAAAGGCGTAGAGGTCGCGTGAATGTAGGCGCAAGCGTCGGCCCGGCACGCAAAACACACGCGGCACCCAGGTTGGTTGCAAACGTACGATGCCAGCACCCTCCTCTAGCGCCTGCCGTACTAACTGCATTGTTTGTGCATCAGTCATCTTCTATTTTTCCCCTTACTAAAGGTCACATCATTCTGGATGAACGGTGTTACAGTAGAGGTTATACCATCGTCAACATTATCCCTTCAGTATATACCCAAATACACCCAAATACACCCCACAACCATCCCTTTCCCATACCCATACGCCATCCAAAAAATGGCCAGCATCGATGGT
>DATAYF010000652.1:0-6976 GCA_036272735.1 Ktedonobacteraceae bacterium | reverse complement strand
GTCGTAGTTCTGGGGATTGGCGGCCCGGCGCTGCCGATCCATCTGACGTTGCAGTTGCCTGATGGCTCGGGCATCAGGAGCAAGCTCCGCACCCAACGGTTCCAGCGCTGCCTGCCCGGTACGTGGGACCATGGCGATGGTCGAGGGTCGAAGGCTCGATCCCGATGATGTCGGTGCCGACGGTGTGCTTCGGCTTCTGATAGGGCGTGCCTTCCAGGGCCAATTGCACACGCATAGCGGCAGCCGGAGGCATCGGCCCCCTGGGCACGAGAACTGGAAGCCTGGCGTCGGATGAGGCGCGCATACTTGATGCGCTGATCCAGGCCATGTTTGACCACGGGATCATGCCAGTCGATGCGGGCGGGCAGGCGCTCATCCTGCCAGATGAGCATGCCTCCCGGCCCCTCTGACCCGGTTTCTGGTGGGTGCAGCACAAAACGCAGGCCGGTATCGTTGCGCTTGTTCTCCAGGCTCGAGAGTCCTCGCCCTCGGCTCTTGAACCGGACGCGTTTGGCCTGTCCGAGACAGACACGATTGAGGGCATGATAGGCACGACTCGCCAGCGTTTGGGCCAGGACCGCATCCAGATGGTCGGCCAACCAGGAGACGCGTGCCTCTTTGGCGTAGGCATGCAGCGCATACTCGGAGAAGCCTGACTTTTGACGCAAGGCCGAGAAGGCGGCGTGTCGTTCCTGCTGCTGCGTGCGGGGGATGGTGCGAGCAGCGACCCAGGTAGGATCAGAACGCATCTGCCGCAAACGTTTTTGCCCTTCAGACAGCACAGCATTATACAATTGGCGGCCTGCGCGCCATTTGGGCACGCAGGCGCCTGGCCTGCCCCGACGACTACGGGCAGTTCAAGCAGGAACGTGGGCGTTGCTTGTTGCTTCCTGGTCCGCGTGGGTGTCATGCATCTGTCTTTCTGTCAATAGAATATCTGTTCTAATACTAACAGACGCTGGAATCCTTGTCAAGCTTTTCGCACTTTCTCAAGCATACCATCGCTCCTTCCCCTACTCCAGCTCCTTCCCCTACTCCAGAAGGAACGGCAATTCATCCCCGGCATGAATGCTCGGGGCTTTCTTGCCCGTCTATTGTAAGTTCGGGCCGTGTAGAGTGCACCGCGATCAATATGTACGCATTCCTGATAGGCCACCTGTCTCTTCCGATGTTGTGCTTACCTGTAATGTGGCCGATTGGGATAAAGACAAACGGCTCAAGCCCTTCAAAATCCAATCACCCCTGATTGTGGTCGAGGTGCTTTCTCCAAGCACGCAACGTTATGATCGTGGCGAGAAATTTGCCCGCTATCGACGCTGTGAGAGTATGGAAGTGTATATATTGGTCAGCCAGGATAAGCGGCAGGTTGAGGTCTATCGTGAGTCGAATGGCTGGCAGCAAGAAATTTTTACGGAGGATCAGACCATCCACCTTGATCAACTCGATTTGGAGTTGCCGTTGGCCGAAATCTATGCAGGCGTGTTGTAGGGCGGGGCTATGTAAACGCCCACTTTTACGAGTCGAGGGCATTTCCTAACTCATCCCAAGTGAAAGTTTGTCAAGGCGACAAAGATGTAGCCCTATTCACAGGTATCCAGAGAGGTATTAGCGAGGCGAGTGAGAGTCAGACACAACGACACCGATACCCAAGAACACGCCTATCGCACCGAGAAGGAGGTCTCCCAGCGAAAAGGGCTTGAAGAGGACAAGGAAAGCAACGAGAGCGAGCAATCCTGCGAGGCTAGCGAGACGGAGACGTACGGGCGTATTGATCCAGCGATATCCCCATACTCCTCGTCTCACCGGCTTTCCAGGTATCCGCCCTGTGACCAGTTCATATACGCCGAGGATAACGGTAAGTCCACAGAGTCCTGTACAGAGTGCCATCAAGAGAGTATCGAAGGTCATCGCTCCCTCTTTTCTCTTCCGCAGTTCCTCTTGATATGTCGGCAGATCATTGGGAAACGTTCCGCCATCAGATAGGACGAGCTGCCTTCTGAGATAGCGAAGCTTTAACGGCTGTTACAAACACTACGGACAAGAGAAAAGAAAGTTGCTATCTGAAGGAACGGGCACACGAGGAGAACTCAGAAGCCCTCCCACGTATGGGCTAAAACCCGTTTGGGAGAGCGGATGAGATCGGGACGACTGGCCTGTTGTGCAGCGAAAGCAACGATGATCCCACGGATTGTGCAACGAGATAGCAACCTGTGGCAGTCAAGCCTAAATATTGTGCCTTTTTGAGGGGAAAGAACCATTGTATTCCCTTCAAGGAGGCACATATGACCGGTATCGCCGATGGATCGGTGATCATCCAGACCTCTGCCGAGTCCGTCCCCTCGACGCCTTCCTGGTTCGGAGAAGTCGTGCTGATGGCGGCATATCTTCGCAAGTACGACGTCCTGACCAAAATCAGTGAGCGGGTGCGCTTTGCGCGGCGGCGGTTCGGGCACTACCAGGTGATCGATTTTCTCACGGTTCTCTTCGGCTACGCGATGAGTGGGGAACGCACCCTGGAAGCTTTCTACGAGCGACTCCAGCCCTTTGACGTTCCCTTCATGGCCTTGTTTGAGCGTGACCAGTTACCCTCCCGCTCGGCACTCTCGCGCTTTTTGGCTGCGTTGACATCGGAACCCGTTGAAGCCCTACGCACGCTCTTTCTCGGCGATTTGCTCAGCCGTCCGATTATGCCAGAGAAGCAAACTGGGGACCTGGTCGATCGAGCAGGAAACGCCTGGATAGTCTTTGATATCGACGGCACGCGCGAGGCCGCCCGCCAACGCGCCTTGCCCCAGCGTGACGACCTGCCTCCTGCCTCTCGCCGGCTGGATGACACCTGTGCCCCTGGCTACCGGGGACGCAAGCGTGGGCAAGTGGTGCGGACCCGCATGGTCATCAGTCAGGCCCACAGCTTCCAGTGGCTCGGCTCGTTTGGGAATCGAGGCAACGGACGCTACCGAACAGAACTGCATCAGGGCCTCTCAGCCATCAATCGGTATCTCACGGCACACCAACTCCCGACAGAGCGCGCCCTGCTCCGGCTCGACGGACAATATGGCACGGGAACTGTGCTTGCTGACCTGGCAGGCTTCGCCTACGTGACGCGCGGCAAAGAGTACACCGTGCTTGATCATCCGCTTGTCCAGGCGCGTCTGCTCCCAGATCAGTTCCAGCAGCGTCCGGAAAGTCAGATGGTGCGCAGCCTCTACGACTGTCCTGGAGTGCCAGTGGGGTCTGGGGGAGTGCCCTGCCGTGTGGTGGTGGCGACCCATAAAGCTGGCAAGAAGAAGAGTTCGGTAGGCGTCACGCGTGCAGGCGTCGTCTACGAACTTTTCTTCACCCACCTCCCACAGCAAGCGTTCACCGCTTCCGACGTTGTTGAGCTGTATCTGCATCGCGGTGCCTTTGAGCCCACATTGGCAGACGAGGATAGAGAACAAGATTCAGATCGCTGGTGCAGTCATTCGGCCTGGGAACAGGAGCGCTGGCAACTGGTGGCGCAATGGGTCTGGAATATCCGTCTGGAACTGGGCCATCAGCTTCACCCCGACCTGGTGCGCACGACCGAGTTTGCTCTTGCCATCCCACTTCCCTCATCTACTTCACCACACACGGCTCCTCCCTCGGGCTATGCTCCTCCTCAGGTGGGAGCAGCGTGGAAAGTTGGTCGCTTCTCGGGCCATGATTTCGCTCTCCAGCCAGATGGGACACTCCGTTGTCCAGCAAACCAGGAGCTTCGTGCCCATGAACAGCGTCGAGAGGCCGATGGGAGCCTGCCTGTGGTCTATGGAGCCAGCAATCCGCAGTTGCCGTTCCTATCTGTTGCGAGAACAGTGTCAATGGCAGGGCAACGCCACGGCGAAGCCGCGCCAGGTGAGCGTGCTGCTGCATCCATTGGCTGTTGGGTCTGAGCCCGTGCTCTGGCGTGACTGGAGCCGACGGCAGCATCGACGAGCGTGCATCCAACTGGTGCGCCATCAGTGTGTCAAGGTCGAGGTTGAGCCTCCCACATCTGCCAGCCTGGCTGTCGAACCTGTGCCCCTTTCCAGGGCAGAGCGTGCCCATTATCGCCTCTCGTGGGCAGAGCGGTTGGCTCGCAATGCGCGTCTCCGGACCCGGACGGATGGCAGAGTGACGATCAGGCTGTTCGGTGTCCCAGAAAGCTTTGCCGCCTCACTCGGTATGGCTCAGGTGTCATAGGGATTCGTGTCGGCGATCTCAGCGTTTCTTCTCCTCGGTCAGGACTCTCTAGCCGGATGGGATGTCCTGTTGGCTTTTTCTGTCTCTCGGTTTCTGATCCTCGTTGAGCGAGTTTGCCTCAGATCTTACACCCCCTGGGTCGCTCGCTTGCGCCCCTCTTGATACTGCCCGTAATCCATCAGCTTACAGAGAGGCGGCTGAAAATTGGGTCCTACCTCGACCAGATCGAGCTCCCTCTCGCGGGCGATCTCAAGCGCCCGGGCCGGTGACATGACTCCTACCATCTCGCCATTTTCATCGATCAAGCGGACCTCACGCACATGAATGCGTTCGTTCACTCGTGTCTCATGTGGATGGTCTTTTTCTCCAAAATTCCTGTAAATAAACTATCCTCCTCTTTTATATATGTCCATTTCTCTTGTTTGTGTCTCGCATTGTACCAGATTCTCAGGAACAATGCGAAGAGAGACGTGAGGAAACTCATCCTTTATCTCGTTGCGCATCTCGTGGGATGATAGTGGCGGTAGAGGTCAGAGCAACTTGCCGAGTGATGGTGGATCAGCCCGAGAGAGGGGGCCGTTGCAGATGAAAGAAGAGGAAGACCCGACCAAAGAAGCGTTCAATGCCACTGCGTTTACCCAACTCTTCTTTCGTCCAAGTGGGAGGTAAACAGGAGCGATTTTTCTGGCGTTTGGGATTCCAAGGGACAACCGCAACGGCACCCAGAACCCCATGAATCCAGGCGATAAGCTTCAGGCCCCAATAGGCAGCATCCAAGCGAATAAAGCGCGGGTGGATCTGATACAACTGCACAGCCCACACCAAGAGTGGTTGAGCAAAGGGAGTATCATGGACATTGGTAGGGGAAAGGAGAAAAAAGAGTGGTAGACCTGATCCACGACAGATCAGCGTATGGACGCGGTAGCTGCGCAACAGAGGCCGAGGATGGTGAGCCGGAGCGTGGCCATAGGCGGCATCTGGGTCAGTGCGACGCCAGGCGAGGATGGGAGCACTATCGATAATCAGATCGGGAGCGCTCATGAGCCGACGACGCAGAGCGGTGAGGACTGTGAGAACAAAAAGTGCTTCCGGCAGCGGTGCCCCTGCGCTCTTTCCACGCTTGCATTGCTGGGAAGGGCAAGGAATGCGGGGGCAGCCGTCTTTGCCCAGCGGCAAGTCACACGCCAGGGCTAAAGCAGGCCAGTCGCGTCACCAATCGTGTGTATCCCAGATCGGGAGAGTCGCCACAGCGCGCGCAAGAGCGCGATGAGCAGTAAAGACTCCTCGCGGTACGTCCGAGGCGCACCACCAGGGCCTGCGGGCAAAGGGTGAGGGCATCGGTGATGAGCCAGGCGCACGGCTACACGGCACAAAGCCAGCAGATGCAACATGTTGACCAGAGTAAGGGCATCAATATGCAAGGCTGGACCCAACCGGGCTTGCGCTCTAAGATATGCTGGTGGGGCCACAGGTGCCGCTTCGTTGATGATCGTAGGTATCATAAGCTGATCTCCTGGAGGCGGGAGCAAGGCTCGTTTAGGAGTAGCTTATCCTACGCGGTCAAGTTAGGAAGTGCCCTCATAATCCTAACTGAATGCCGGATAGTATGCTGGCTCGACGGCTTCAGGCCAGATCTGAGCAAGCCTGGTGGCAATAGCCCGCAGGCTTCCTCCGGTGGCGCGCATGTGACCAAATTGCTCGGATGCATCCGCAGCCGCGTTCACATACAGCAGGAAACGCTGGCGGTCCGTCAGGGCAACCAGGGAGCGGTCCTGCACGAGCATCTTATCTAACGGACGCAGATGCGCGTGAAAGTTCAGTGCCCAGGTGATGCACGCTTCTACCACGGCGCGATAAAACAGTGTATCGTCAGCCGCCGTGGGGCATGCACGTGCTAGCTCGGCCCGATAGACGGCCTCGGCGCGCTGTATGATGGGTTCGGGCATGCGATAGACGCACCAGCAGGTTGGGAAAGGCATACGACAGTAGACGCCCTCCAGCAGAGCATGGGTATAGCGCCCACCTTCGAAATCGATCAGTCGCCAGCCTGTCCCGCTACGCAGAAAGTTGTCAGGAGCTGCGTCAGATTGGACAAATGCGAGAAACGGTCCTGGATCGAGCAGTGTCTCCTTGAGCGCGGCCAGTTCATCATCAACCTCTGGCTGAAGGGGAAGCGCAAGTAATTCCGCGATGACATGCAACGCGGGCACCAAATGATCATAGGCATAATACTCGCTGAGTGACGTGGCTGGGCCCAGCGCTTCGCGAATACGCAGGTACTCCGCTTGCCTACCCATTGTGCGCGCGTGCAGGCGACCATGGATCTCCGCGTAGGTTAGCATACCAGCTTCAGCAGCTTCCGCGTTGTCACCCAGCAGCAGATAGTCCAGGCGCGTTCCCGCTCCGAGATCCTCTATCACGAATAGCCCCGTCTGCCTATCACCGCCGTAAAACGTGGGGACAAGCGGCGTCGGCATCTCCACCTGGCGCAAGAATTGCATGCTGGCCCAGTCGTTGAAGAGCATCCAGGTCGCGTCATTCGCGGCATCAGGATCAAATGTGTCATTGTTCACTTGCTTCACAATCACACTGGTCGGAGTAGATACAGGACCTTCTATGATTGGAAAACGCTGTACGCTCGAACGCGCACTCCCACCCAGGTCGCAACCACTCCCCAGGCGAACTGGACTACCAAAGGTCTCGGCTAAAACTCGTTCAGCAATTGTCGCGGTTAGCGACGACGTTTCAGGCTTATCCATGCTACGCTCCTCTTTAC
>DATAYF010000651.1:0-6800 GCA_036272735.1 Ktedonobacteraceae bacterium | reverse complement strand
CAGGAGGGAAAAAGCGGAAACCCTGCCACCCTCTCCGCCAGATTCGGACTCGCTTCTCTCCCTGGGGCTGAAGCCCAGGATTTTACGCTCGATTTGATAAGCAAGAGAACAGTACGTAAGGAAGGTCCTTAGTGTTTTCATTATGGAATATACAACGACCCTACGCGAGCATACACCCATAGTGGTCACCATTGGCAACTTCGATGGCATTCATAAGGGCCACCAGTTTTTGATGCAGGAGTTGCGCACGATGGCGCACAGGCTCAATTGTGTCCCTGCTATGATCACATTTTCACCGCACACGTTACTCGTCGTGCGACCAGATATAGACGTGCAGTACTTAACTACCTTAGAAGAGAAGTTGCAGTTAACGAAAGCGTACGGAGATATCGTTGATTCGATCATCATTCATTTCACACCCGAAGTTGCTGCCATGCCTGCCGAAGAATTTATGGACACCTTACGTGCTCATTTCGAGATCAAGGGCATGGTGGTAGGTGCCAATTTTAGCCTGGGACATAACCGTAAGGGGGATGTGACCTTTCTCAACGCATATGGGCAAGCGCATGGCATCCAGGTACAGTCTGTATCACTTCAGGAAGCGGAGCGCGCCCGTATCAGCAGCACAAGGATTCGCAACCTGGTCAACGAGGGAAACGTCAACGAAGCCAACGAGATGCTGGGGCACCCGGTGATTTTTAGCGGCATCGTGCAGCACGGGGATGAGCGCGGGCGCCTGATCGGTTTTCCGACCGCCAATCTGCGTCCTGAGCCACATAGACTTCTGCCTGCCAACGGCGTCTATGCCATCCGCGTGCACGTGCCAGAAGGGGCAGGAAGTGACGAACAGCCAGGCTCTCGCGTCTATAATGGTGCAGCCAATATCGGAGTACGACCGACATTTGGGCAGCAGGAAAGGCTAGTCGAAGCGCACCTGCTTGATACTAGCATCGACTTATATGGTAAACTCATCACAGTGGAATTTATAGCACGCTTGCGAGGCGAGCAGCGTTTTTCTGGTATTGATGCACTCAAAGCACAAATCGCCACTGACGCCCAGCAGGCACGTGAGATTCTAAGACCATATTCCGAAACCCAACACCACTGACGTGGCGAGCGCTACGCGCTCAGGCGTTCGGATACGTAGTTGGTTCTTTATTCCGAACCCCAACGCCGCTGGCGCGGCTAGCGCTACGCGCTCAGGCGTTCGGATACGTAGTTGGTTCTTTATTCCGAACCCCAACGCCGCTGGCGCGGCTAGCGCTACGCGCTCAGGCGTTCGGATACGTAGTAAATACAAATAGGAGGGTGAGCAATTGAAAGCTCGCCAGAACCCATTAACAAAATTCGAGGATCTTCTCCAGCGCATGGTCGAAGGACCATTCGCCTGGCTGTTTCCTTCGCGCCTTGAGCCGGTCGAACTTATGCGTAAGTTGGAACGAGCGATGGAGGATAATACGCTCTTGCAAGGGGAGGGTCGCCGACTCGCGCCAAATACGTTTGATATCTTTCTCAGTATTAAAGATCACCAGGAATTATCAGCAGGTCAGTCAATGTTTATCCGTGACTGGCAAAATAACCTTATCGATTTTGCGAAGCACCGCCGTTATACCCTGCGCACGAAGCCACTGATACGCCTGCACGCGGGGAGCAATCTGCGCTCTGGAGCGGTACGTATCGAAGCGAGCATGGGAGGGGATGGGCAAGAGGGGGGCGATGGCGGGGAAATGCATACGCAGCAGCTCAGCCCGGATCAATTGGCTCAGCTCAGGGAACAATTGGCGTCGGGCCCACAATTGCCGGGCATAGCAGGGAGTTCCTCGCCAAATTACGAGGGAGTGCCAGCGACCGTCCAACCTTCGCGATCCTCGCCCAATAATATGAGCCAGTCGCAGGTCAACGTGCAGGTGCCGCCAGCCAGGCTCACCATTCGCTTGCCACAGGGTGGACAACAGGTCTATCGCATCGAAAAAGCCAGTATCAATATCGGACGCCAACTCAGTAATGATATTATCGTTGAGGATAAACGCGTCTCTCGCTATCATGCCCAAATCAAATATCAACCAGACGGACAATTTGCCATTTATGACCTTGGGAGTACAAACGGAATAACGATCAATGGCACGCCGCAGATGCGTCAACATACTATGCGCAATGGTGATCGCTTTACCATCGGTAGTTATGATTTTTACTTTGAGAGATTGTGAGATACGAAGCGTATGCCACTACAATTAGACTCGTTTTTGCTCATCCTGAGGATATTGCTTGTTGTGCTGCTCTACCTTTTTCTCATGCAAGTGGTAATCGCCATCACCCGTGACCTGAGAAGGACGGCCAAAGCGAACGAGGAAGGTGGGTCTGACCAGCCGCCGGTGCTTGGGCACCTGGTGGTGGTCGATAGCGGCCCCAGCAGCGTGCTACCCGGCACACGCTTCGATCTCTCACCACAAACCAACATTGGTCGCGGCCCGACAAACGTAATTACCATCCAGGATAACTTTGTTTCAGCAGAACATACCCGTATGTGGTTTCGCAATGGCGAATGGCACGTGCAGGATGCAGGCAGCGTCAATGGTACCTTTGTCAACAACCAGCCCGCACGTGAGCCGCTGGTCGCAAAATCCGGCGACATTATCCGTGTCGGCTATATACAGTTCAAATTGACGCAATAGACGCAACAAATGAAGGGCGGTTATAGATGATCAAACAAACACCTTCTGGCTTCTCTCCACGTTACCGTTGGAAAGAATTGGGCTTGCTGATCGTGCCATTCGCTATTCTCGTGGTGGGAACGATCCAACTGGTGCTGATAGCGGCCAACTCCAATCAGCAAACGCAGTTCGCACTGAAGAATCTCCCGCCAGTGAACAGCCTGACACCGGTATTTGGTTTGATCGGCGTCCTCCTCGTCGCCAACATTTTCATGAGCATCTTCTATCGCAAAGCAGACCAGGTGCTATTGCCTTTGTGCGGGATGCTCGCTGGTATCGGCGTACTGATGGCAACACGCCTGGGTCCTGACCTTCCTTTTCCAGATCCAAGACTTGGCTCGAAACAGTTACTTTTTGTACTCGTTGGCGTCGCGGCATGCATGCTCACCATTTTTATCTTGCGAAGCGTAACCTGGCTCGAACGCTACAAGTACACCTGGGCGGTCCTGAGCCTTCTGTTACTGCTTCCTAGCGTCATTAACGGAATTAGAACTCTCCACTCCGCAGCACCGACACACGACTCCATTTCACTTGGCGGACTTCAGCTTCAGCCATCTGAGTTCTTGAAGATCAGTATCGTAATTTTCTTCGCGGGCTATTTAAGTGAAAATCGTGTCATGCTCTCGCAGGGCTACTTGCGCCTCGGGAAACTACGTTTACCACCATTGCGCCAATTGGGTCCGCTTGTCTTGATGCTCGGTGTGGCGCTGATCTTCTTTTTGATTGTCCGTGAATTAGGGATCGCGCTACTTATTTATGGTCTGTTTCTGTGCATGACCTATCTGGCCAGTGGCAAATTAGCCTATGTGCTGACCAGCCTGGGTATTTTCGCAATCCTGGCCTTTATTGGCTACACACTGCTTAGCTACGTACGTCAACGATTTGCTGTGGTAGGCTTTAACGTTGTTGACTGGCAAAACTGGACAGCAGCCCAGCAGCAATTTGCAACAAATGCTGGTCTACAAGTGGTACAAGGATTAATTGCATTGAGTAGTGGCGGTATTCTTGGTGCAGGGCTCGGACTTGGTCAGCCTTACGTTGTGCCAGTCATTCAATCTGATATGGTGGCGACCGCGCTAGGTGAAGAACTGGGCCTGGCTGGTATGATGGCGATTGTTGGCATCTACCTGCTGATCGTCTATCGCGGCTTCCGTATCGCCATCGAGTCCCGTGATCCATTTAGTAAGCTGCTGGCGGCTGGCCTGACCTCAGTTTTTGCGATTCAAACGTTGATCATCCTGGCGGGCAATATGAAGTTTATGCCGCTCACTGGTATTCCGCTACCATTCATCAGTGCTGGTGGTAGCTCACTCTTCGCCAACTTTATCATTATTGGCATGTTGTTACGCATCTCCCACAACAACGCGCTGGAACGCGAAGGGCTAGCATGAACCAGCATTCCTATGCCGGAGGCAAGATCTGCCTTTTGCTTGTCGTCCGGCATACTACATGCTATACTGCTTTCAGGCATGCGTTCTAAGAAGGATTGCCATGTGCAAGTTTTTATGCCGCCTTCGGCGGCAAGGGGAAAGAGAACTTGGGGACATTCCAAACCCCGCCAGGGGCTGCCGCCCCTGAACCCCACTTAGACAAACCTGCACATGGTGTTCATTATTTTATAAATACAGCACGAGTGGGACGGCAACTATGGGCCAATACAAGGAATGGCTACACTATCGTAAAATTGATCAGCAGCTACATGCACAGCTCACACAACTTGAGCAGCAGGTAGCGCACCTCCAGGAACAATTACCTTCCGAGGAGATGTTTCGCAATTACGCTGCTAATCCAATCATCCAGGCACTACAACAACACCTGCAAGCACCAACATTACCAGCATTACCAGCACCACAGCAGCAAGTCGTCAGCGAACAGGCAGCAGAAGCAAGCAGCGTACCTGCAATGTCTGACGAAGCCATCGATCAGTCACAGACGATGGCGGAGGCAATGTTGGCCGCCGTGCCTACAGAAACGATATCAACGGCACTTTTTGCCTGGGGAGCACTTTCCAACGTGCATAATCCTCAGCTCAAAGCCGTGATGCTCAATCCCTTACCATCGACCCCCAAACCCGACCCTGGTCTATTGCCCGCTAACATGTATAGTTTCATACACGATCACACGGCACCCAACACACCGCCGCCGCTGCCCTCAAGTCAGGCTGTGCCATCGACAGATGGTTCTGTTACCCCGGTCGATCCCTCTAGCACACGTACCGACCAGATCGTACAACGCTGGATGACCCGCTGGAAAAGAGCGGCACGAGAAAAGCAAGTAGTGGAAGAAACAGGTAGCAGAGGAAGTAGGAGGGGATAAATTATGAGCAAGGGACAGATAGCAGAACAGGCAGAACAGGCAGAACAGATCCAACAGCCCATTATCCCTGAAGATATCACGCGGCTTTTTGCGCAGGTTGATGCGCAAGCCATCGAAACATTCTACCAGGGATACCAATTCTGGACCTTGCGCACTCACATCGACGAGCTACACACGCAAATCGAGGAAAAGCAGCGCCAGATAGCTACTAACGCGGCACAGATGCAACAGATCCAGCCCTCCTCAATCGCGCTCTCAACGCTTGCGCAACTCCAGGCACACGACGTCGATGATCTCGATTTACTTGAGCGCATGCTCGAAAAAGGCGACACCTGGCTCGACCACACGCTGCAACTACTCGCCCGTTGCGAGGCTCTGGACGTTATTCGCGGGGACTATACGCAATGGTGCGAAAATGCCCTGGAAGGTGCCTACGACTGGATCGATAGCATGGACCAGGCCAGTCCCGTGCCCGAACCCAAAGCGGAAGCTCCGCTTGATACCACCACGGAAACATTATTGCTCCAAAAGTTGCTCAGCAGTGAAGAAGAGCAAGAGTCGGAAGCGCTACAACTGGTAGCATCTGATTTAGAGGCAGCAGAGATAGCAGTCCCATCGGCGCAACCAGCGCGCAGCAGGAAGACCGGGAAAATCACGCAGCCATTAGTGGCAGATGAGGGACCAGCGCAAACGCCGCAAGATGAAAGAGGCGTGCTGGCAGCGCCAGAGGAGCATGCAAGTAGGCCCGTACAGGGCAAGGCCAAAGTGACCCAACCATTGAAGCTCACCCGGCCGCTAGAGGTTTCCGAGCAAGCGGAGCAGGAACTCGTCACGCCACAGACCATACTACTCAACGCGCAGACGCTGCATAGCGAAGAGCAGCGCACCGACAAAATGCCAGCCCTGGCCCACGCGTACATGCTCTACAGCCTGGGGGTGGAACCGCAGTCCGAGCCAGCATACACGAGCGATGATGCTCCATTATCCTTCACACCACCTACTACTCCTACCGACACCGAGGAACAGAGCAGCGAGTATGAGGAACGACCCGGCGCAGAGGAACAAGCATCATGGTCAGTCCTCGAAACGCGCCCAGGTGATGATGCCGCAACACAGCATGAAGCGCCTCTGCCTCCTGCTGTGCAGCAAGCCATCTCTTCTCGCCCAACCACGACGCGAGAAGCTATGACCATGCTGGCAAACAATCAGCCACAAACGGTCGATGCCTCCCCACTCCCTATCCCTACGCCAATCAGCATAGCAACGCAGCCGAAAAAGCGTGGCCTGTTTGCGCGTCTGGGTTTTGGACGGCGCAAACCCAGGGCATAAGCGGCACGACGAGAGAGTGAACTACCACTGAGCTGAAGACTCAGTGGCTTCTTCGGGAGCCCAAGTTCACCAGACGCAGCCGCAGAAATGCGAGCTACATTAGAGAGGTCAGGACACCTGCGGTTGACGCATCAGACCGCTGCTCTGTCGCCTGAAGTGAAGGAGACCTGGGGAAAGGGTCGGTGCTCCAGGTGCAAAAAGCCTTTCGAACCTTGTCGAGATGAGGTCGGATTCCCTGCATGGTCAAGAGCATGCATACGCATCACCTGGCGCTTGCCAGAGTTTTTTGGATCAACGTCTTTTCCTGTCTTTGCAAGAACAGGCCCGGCGATTCATCAAACGTCGCTGAAGACTTCGTGGTTTTCTCGCTACTTTTTTATAAAAAGGCTATACGAACGAATGTAGATTGGAGTAGCATGCTCCTGGGCAAATTGACGCGGCACG
>DATAYF010000650.1:0-5626 GCA_036272735.1 Ktedonobacteraceae bacterium | reverse complement strand
GCTTTGAGGACTCCCTGTCGATCCCATCGTTGCAGGGTCTTTACGGAAACACGGATCCTCCTGCCAAATTCGCTAGCTGTATACATATGCATATCCTATACACCTCTGCGTACTTTGTCAAGAGCTAGCTTTCCTCTCCTTCTCATCCCTTCCTTCTCTTCCCGTCGGCAAACGCTAGGCCACGAGCATCGAGAGCGCGGCGGAGTATATCGAGCGCCTTTGGTCCCATGCCGTGGAGCTGCTTGATCTCAGCCTCGCTGATTTCGGTTAACTGTTCGAGGCGCCAATAACCCGCGCCGGTAAGCGCCCGCCACGCAGGCTGGGAGAGTTCATCTGGCAGATCGCTTTCCTGCTGATCACGCAGCGTCGTCTTCACGATAGTTCCTCCTCGTCTGGAAATTCCTCACCTTACCTTACCTATAGCGTCCCTCGTTACTTCTGTGCAGGCTCGTAATACAGTACGACAACCCCTGAATCAAAGGTCTTTGCCGTGATAAGTTTCAGCTTATGACTGCCCGTGATGTCTTTAAATAACGGCTTGCCGCTCCCTAACACAATCGGGTGGACCAAAAGCTGGTATTCATCAACGAGGTCGAAATTGGTGAGTGCTTGCACAATACTGGCGCTGCCGTATATGATCACATCCTTGCCGGGCTCTTGTTTCAACTTCGCAACTTCTTCCGCGAGATTACCTTTGACCACCCGTGAATCGTTCCATTCTGCCGTTTCCAGCGTTCTTGAAACGACAACCTTGTGCATCGCATTCACGATGTTAGCATATTCAACCTCGCCCGCTGAGGCAGCGGGATTTTCAGGCACCTTAGGCCAGGCTCCCGCAAAGCTCTCGTACGTTTTGCGCCCTAATAGCAGCGTGTCCCCCGCGCGTACCAGGTCGGTTTCGTATTTTCCCATTTCTTCATTATAGAGCCCGCCTATCCAATCCATTTCGTCGTTGGGTCCCGCGATGAACCCATCAAGGCTCACCCACATCGTGACAATTACTTTGCGCATACCCTTTTACTCTCCTTGAACTGCTCGATTTTTCGAATGAGCTGGAATCGCTCTGTAGTATCCTTCCAGCCTCTACGGGCCTATTCTCATCAATGAACAGAAAAGCGGAAATAGTATGAAAGCGACAAATAGGGTCGAGAATACATAAAGCTTTGTTAATGTTTTCCGGAAAACATTAACAAAGCTTTATGTATTACCCTTTAACGCTTTTAGAGGTGTAGCCAGCGCTCAAGCTGCTTCATGGCCTGTTCCCCTCTGCTGGGCAGTAAGCCAACGTTCGGGCGTACACTCTGAACGAGGGCAATGATAGCAGAGGCAACGGCTTCCGCGTCGAGATCCTGCGGCCAATCTCCGAGATCGATCCCTTCTTGCAGGATGCCGACGAGAAACGCGTGCCATTCCTCTATCCGTTGCTGCCCGGTAGCACGAATGGCGGGATCACGCTGCGTACGCAGCCCAATTTCGCTCAACGCAATGAAGAGGGCAGGCTCTTCCTGCATCTGAACTTTTAGCAAGTGCAGATGGGAACGTAATCGATCAACAGGGCTCCCTTCGGTCACTGCGGCGATTTGCGCCAATCGCTGCGTCACATAGAGGACCACTGCTTGCACAAGGGCCTCTTTGGTTGGGAAGTAGTGATGCAGCGTGGCGTGATCCATACCAACCTGAGACGCGACCTCCCTAAGGCGCAACCCCTCAAAGCCTTTCTCGACAATACAGTGATAGGCGGCGAGGACCAGGGCATGCGCACGATCCTCGCCCCTGTGCGTCGTTGCGCTCTTGTGGGTCATCATTTATAACTCCTCATCCAACCCTATCATCTACCTGCCAGGCGAGCAACAACCGGGGCAAATGCCTCCATGTGTCGCTCCGATACTTGAACGTACGAGAAGCCATAGCGTTCTCGTCGCGCCTGGATTTCCTCGATCATCTTATCACTATTCCCACTAAGCGCATGAAAAGAGGGGGACACGCTCGTAGATTGGGAAGAAACTCCCCGTGGCTTCTCATCCATATCTAGCAGTTGATAGATGGTGTAGCCAAGTTCAAGCTGCTCGAAGCGTTCACCGGCAGCCTCGCGCACCCATGAGATCCTTTGTGCGATATCCTCCGGCGTGCCTTCCGTTGCCTCGCTATCCCAGGCGGCAAAGCCAAAACCAATGCTGTCGGCGAACCTGGCGGCAAGAGAGAGTACGCGCTTCCCACGACCGCCAAGAAAGATGGGCAGGTGGGGTTTTTGCACAGGTTTGGGTACCCCCTGCATCTCAGCGATGTGGTAGTGCTTACCAGAGAAGCTTAGCGTCTCCTCGCTAAACAGACGCCGTACAATCTGAAGGGCTTCTTGTAAACGGCCAACGCGGATACCAGCGCTTTCAAAGGGAATCCCTAATTGTGTGTAATCATCGGGCAGATAGCCCGCTCCCATCCCTAATTCAAAACGCCCATCGGAAAGCAGGTCCAGGGTAGCGGCTTCCTTTGCCAGCAAGGCGGGATGGCGAAAATCGTTATCACAAACGAAGCTGCCCACCCGCAGCGAGGTGGTGGCTTCAGCCGCGACAGCCAGCGCCGTGAGTGGTGCAATACCTACTGCGATATGATCAGGAACCAACAACGTGGCGTAGCCAAGCTCCTCGGCTTTGCGCGCCTTCGCCACCCATTCAGCACGCGAGCGCGCCCCTCCGGCGATCACTCCAAAACGAAACGGACGAGTCATCTCTCTATTTCTCCTTTCATATCCAACCAACTGGTTGGTTGGATATTACATCATGATCCACCGTTTGTCAACCAGGTGGTTGATTAGAGGAGACGTTGTATGGCAAATAGGTTAGGGGATACATAAAGGAATGGTAATGGTTTCCGGAAACCATTACCATTCCTTTATGTATTGAGGTCAGCGTTCACCTGGCGGCCTGGGCCGCCAGCGGCAGCGTCACCTGAAATATTGAGCCATTTCCCAATGCGCTCTCAACACGAATGTTCCCGCCGTGACGCCTGACGATGTCTGAGGAAATGTACAATCCCATGCCCAGCCCCTTGAACGTCGTATCGTGCACATCGTGCACCCGGTAAAAACGCTCGAATATCTTGTCGCGGTGCTCACTGGGGATGCCAATGCCAAAATCGCGCACACTGACCGTAACCGTCTGATCATCAGGCGAGGTTATGTCAACCTCGACCGTGTCGGCCTGCGGCGAATATTTGATGGCGTTGGTCAGCAGGTTGGTGAAGACTTGCCCCAGCCGGTCAGCATCACCCGCCAGGGATTTGCGTGCCGCACCGTGCACCACAATGCGATGGGTTTCCGTCGTCTGTTGCAGCGTCTCCACGATCTCGCCCACCAGCGCGTCAATCGCAATCGGCTCCCGCGCGTACTCCATACGTCCCGCATTGATTTTAGAAACATCGAGCAATTCATCAATCAGCCGGGTCTGCTTATCCACCTGGGCCCCCATCTTCGTCAACGTGGTCGCTATATCCTGGACGTTTCGCCGTGCCAGCTTCCTGTGTTGGAGCTGGATGAGGGTCTTCAAGGACGTCAGGGGCGTCTTGAGTTCGTGACTCGCCATGCTGATAAAGTCATCTTTGCGCTGCTCCAACTCCTTGCGCGCAGCATTATCGAGCACAAAGCAGATCGTTTGGAAGGGGGCGAGTTGTGTCTTGACTCCACCCACTACTACTGCCAGGCGGCTGCCATCTTTTCCCACATACTCTTTTTCATACGGAGGCAGATAATCATGAAGGATAAGTTGCTGACGTGCTTGCCGGGTCATGGCGCTATACTCTGGAGCCGTCATGCGGGCCCAGTTCAGCTTGCCCTCGCGCAGATCTTCCCGGCTATAGCCAGTCATGCGCAAAAAGGTCTCATTGGCTTCAATGATCTCCTCTTCCTCGGCTATAAAGATCCCAATCACGTTCGAATTCATCAATATCTGCGTCTGCTCCTGGCTCCGGCGCAGGTCTTCCTCCAACCGTTTCCGCTCGTCAATATCGGTGCTGGTGCCAAACCATTTCAGGATCATGCCTTGATCATCCTTGTGCGGTATTGCGCGGATAAGGAACCAGCGATAGTCCCCTGTCGCGCCATGGCGCATGCGCTCTTCTCCTTCAAATGGCATGCCGGTCTGGAAAGCACGCTGCCATGCCGCCATAATGGGTTGCTGGTCATCGGGGTGGACACACTGGAGCCAGCCGTCCCCTTGTGCTTGTTCGGTGGTCATGCTGGTATAGTCACACCAGCGTCGGTTACAATATTCACAAGAGCCATCGGGGCGCATCGTCCAGACGAAATGGGGGATGGCATCGATTAGGACACGCAGTTCTTCTTCGGCCAGCTTTTTGTCATGAATGTCGGTGCTGGTGGCAAACCATTTCGTGATCTGCCCTGCTTCGTCACGCACTGCGAGCGCACGGGTCAAAAACCAGCGATACTCTCCGGTCTGCACGTCTCTCAGACGATATTCGATCTCATAGGGTTCACCCGTTGCAAACGAATGGCGTTGAAGTAGCAGTGTACGTTCAGCATCCTCAGGATGCACAGACAGGCGACACCCACGGTCCCGTACCTGCTCAAAATCGGTCTGGACAAACTCACAATACCGCTGATTCGCGTAATCGACTCGGCCATCGGCTTGCATGGTCCACACCAGTTGTGGCACCGTTTCGGCCAGCATGCGCCAGTTGTTCTCGCTGGCTTTGATCCTCTCTTCGGCCTGTTTCCGCTCATCGATGTCAGTGCAGGTCCCAACCCAGTGCAGGATCGTGCCCTGGCTATCTCTGAGCGGCATGCTGCGCGCCAGGAACCAGCGATAGTCTCCGGTCCGGCCATTCTGTATGCGCTGCTCTATTTCATAGGACCTGCCCGTGTAGACGGCGGTCCGCCACGCCTCCAGGACGCGCTGTCGGTCATCGGGATGCAGAAACTGTGTCCACCCATCCCCTTGTGCTTGTTCGTGAGTCATATTGGTGTAGTCGCGCCATTGTTGGTTACTGTATTCAGCAGAACCGTCTGAGCGCATCACCCAGACGAATTGGGGGATCGCATTGATCAGGGCACGCAACTGATATTCGCTCGCTCTGACCTCCTGCTCGGCTCGTTTTCTATCATCGATATCGGAACTGGTGCCGACCAACAGCAAAATGTTGCCGTCACTATCGCGTTGGGCCGAGCCACGATGCGCATGCCAGCGATACACGCCATCTTTTCTGCGCAGGCGCACCTCTACCCGGATGTCTTCTCCGGTTGTCAAGAAACGTTGCCGCGCGTGGAGGAGGGTGTCGAGATCGTCGGGATGAATCACGCTGAACCATCGGTCGTCTTGTACATCTTCAAGGGAGAGACCCGTGTAATCACACCAGTTTTGATTGCAGTAAATAACATGTCCTTGCGCATCGTTCACCCACATGTTGAGTGGTGTAGCCTCAGCCCTAATTTGTAACGTGTGCATATCTAGTGGTGGTGCTGTATTTTGTGGAATAAATGGAGTTTGATTCATGCAGTAGACCATTTCTATTTAAACTGTACTATCTTATGTCAAATTATACCACAGGGATGCTCAAAGCAGACAAGGGGATTGTTTTTTTCTACGACGGCAAACCTGATCTGCAGAGGCGTTCT
>DATAYF010000649.1:0-10778 GCA_036272735.1 Ktedonobacteraceae bacterium | reverse complement strand
GTCTGTCAGAGTTGCCATTATTGCCTGCATGCGGATTTGATTGGTGCCAGAAATGTGGCCTTACGAACGCTGCTCACCCGGCAAGACTGGATGAGTACGGGCGTCTTGTCGGTACGCCCTGATGTGTCGAACGATGAAGCCAAAGCAGCACGGCGGCAACGCTATGCTGAGTTGCGGTGGAGCCCAGACACAAGCCCCGCGCTTTAGCGCTGGGGTAACTGACAGGCTATCATGTTGGCGGATCCTTCCAAGATCATGGCGGCTCCCATGCCAGAAAGAGAGAGGGCTGCGATCAGCGTCGTATTTTTCCCACGGTTGCGCGGCACCGTTCCTCTTGCTCGTTCTCCCTTTGACGCACGAGCATACAGGGGGGTCAAGGCGATATTGGAGCCGGTTTCATCAATAAACACCAACGCATCCATTGGAAGGCTGCTGGCCTTCTCTCGCCACGCCGCGCGCTCTTCCTCATTGCGCTCCGTCACCCCCAACGACTTTTTTTTCGCGTCCAGCCGAGCCTCTTAATCGCTCGACTCATGGTCCATCGACTCATGCGTTCACCGTGAGCCTGCTCCCACATGGCGCAGTGTTGTTCCAGGGTGGCGTCGTCATGCGCTTGTAATTGGGGCATCACGCCAGCCTCCAACTGTACCCGTTTCTTTGGAGGGCGACCAGGAATCGCTTTGGGCCATACATGCCCTTCTTCTTGTCGTTGCTTGAGATACCGCTTGAGTGTCGCCAGGGAAATCCCAATGATCTGCACAATTTCGGCTCTGGGACGGCCCAGGTCCACAGCTCGCAGGACTCGCTCGCGTAAATCTTGAGAGTAGGCTTTCATAGTGGATCTCTCTCCTTCCTCGTGCGTACGGATAGGATAGGACGTCATGGTTTCTCGACTGGAGAATCGCTGTGCTCTCGCAACAGGTTGCGGAGAGCCTGCTCCAAGTGGGGATACACGAACTGGAAGGTCGCCTCCGTTAAACGTTCAGGCACAAGATGCTGGCTATCTAGCATCACCGTTGCGAGTTCTCCAAGCACTGCTTGGAGAACGCACGCTGGCAGCGGGAAGAGCGAAGTCCGCTTGAGAATCCGTCGTACCGCACGAAGAAATGCCCGGCTAGACACGGCTTCCAGCGCACAGAGATTGAAAGGACCAGAGAGCGTACGCTGCTCCAGGAGAAACTGGATCGCACGGGCCGCATCCACGCGGTGAATCCAGGGAATCCATTGTCTGCCATTGCCTATCTGGTTGCCCAGCAGGCGGACAAACTGCAACAGCGGAGGAAAGGCGCCAGCGTTTGTATCGAGCACAAGCCCTGTTCGTATGATACAGCGCCTGGTTGAAGCCTGAACTGTTGATGCCTCCCATTCCTGACACACCTTCGCACGAAAGCCCTGGCCAGGAAGGCTGGTTTCTGTGAGAAGTTCCTGCCCGCGATCCCCATAGTATCCTGAGGCTGAGGCTTGCACCAACACCTCTGGCGGCCCATAGCGCTCCATCGCTTTCATCACGGCCTGTCCGGCACCCAAACGGCTCTCCAGGATACGTGCCCGATACGCCCGCGTCCAGCGCCAATGGGCCGGAGTCGCACCCGCCAGGTTCACGATGGCACTCTCGCCAGTAATGAACTCTCCCCATCCCTGAGCAGATGTCGCATCCCAGCCGACGGTTTGGATGCCTGGCAGCCCCTGGCGGGAAAACATCTGAGCCGCCCGCTCTGGATACCGGCTCAGGACGATGATCTCATATTCCTGCTGGGCCAGATGGTGAACAAGTGTGCGCCCAATAAGTCCGGTGCCGCCAGTAATGATTACGCGCATTCCTCACCTCTCATCTTTCCTTGCCCTGTCCTGATGCGCCAGCCAAGTAACCCGCAGAAGCCAAAGGCCAGGGCATTTTCCAGCCCATGAATCAGAATCATTTGGGGAATCGTGATAGTCCATGCTCCTGTTGCTACTCCCAGCGCATATGCGCAAGCTGTCAGCATGGTGAAAAAGACGGTTGTATACGAGAGGACCAGGAGCACTTGTGCAAACCGTGACGTGGTCGTGGGCACCACAAAACGGAGACCCAGTAGCGAGATCAGGATCAGGCTCAGGGCCAACAGATCGGCGGGAGCAGTATCCAGGAAGTGCAGGCCGGTGACTTGCGCAATGGTCAGTCCCGCAGCTACCAAAAGAGGATCGATCAGGACGTCCAGTGCTGCAATGCGATAGGCCGCCCGGAACATCCCGTGCTGCGTTGTCTGGGTGGTTTGGATCATTTGGCCGGTCAGCCCCGTGATGATCAGCGCCGCCAGAGCAATAAAGTGGAAATGGATCGCGGTGAGCAGGTCGGTATGCACGCCGAAACCAAATGGCTGAAGACCCCAACGGGCCAGCACCATCCACGTACTGCCAATTGGCAGATAGAGCCACGCCCCCGCCAGACAGAAATCAGCGAGTGAGGTCCTGTGGAGGCTCGGTATCTGGCAAAGCCGGACCAAGCCGATCAGTGCGAGTAACCCGGTAAACAAGAGCCACACAGCGGCAAACGTCGCAGCAAACAGTCCCGTATTGAGAAAAAAGGAGACGCCCCCCAGCAATGACGCCAGTGGCTGGAGAAACAGCATCAGAGCAGAAAGCTGAGACAAGAAACGGTCCTCTTTCGGACGCAAAACAAGTGGAACAGCTAACGGGGTTATGACAAACAGCGCCAGCAGAAGGACAATCTGGAGATCATTCAGCATCTGCCAGCCGAACAGACTGGCAAGCGTAACCACTCCCCAGACGCATCCCCCCAGGCCGAGGCTGACGAGGTTCCATCTGGCCAAATCGCGTGTCTGAAAAGACATAAGTAGCTCCATCTCTTGTTGTAATCAGGCGCACCACGCTCTTGCGCCGATGATATCCCTGGTTGCCAGTAAGCTCTGTAAAGTGAACGTTGTTCACTTGCCATTACTCTACCAGATGCGCTATGCTGGAGTCAAGAGTGCTTGTGCTTCTGTGGGCAGGCAGAGTCGTTTGGAGGAGAGCAGCATGGAATCGTCTGAGACGCGTGAGACGCGCCAGCTCACGCAGAAAGCGCTTGTGACGCGACAACGCATCATGGATACAGCTTGGCGCCTGTTCGCGACAAAAGGCTATGATCAGACCACAATGCGAGATATCGCGGCAGTCTCCGAGTGTTCCTTGGGACTCACCTATCGCTACTTTGCCAGTAAAGAGGATCTGGTCCTGGAATTCTATCGGTGGTTGGTTGTCCAATTAGAAGAACTCGTTCCCTTGCTCCCTGCGACCTCTATTACCGACCGTTTTCACCAGCTTATGCACACGTTGCTGGAAGTCATGGCACCGCATCGTCTGACCCTGGTGGCCTTATCTGGAGCTGTCTTGAATCCCCTCTCGCGTGCCGGGGTCTTTGGCAAAGAGGGAGCAGAGGTCCGTCGCCGGGCACGAGCAAGCTATCGTGTCCTGGTCTCCGGGGCCAAGGATGCCCCTCGCGCTTCACAAGTGGACGATCTAGCCACACTGCTCTATGGAGTGCAACTCGCTCTCGTGCTGTTCTGGTTACAAGATCTCAGCACTGAGACACACCAAACCGAGGAGCTCTTACAGTTCGTTCATGAGCTGCTGGGACGTCTTCGACCACTCTTGCGCGTTCCCTGGATAACGCAACTTGTTGCCCGATTCGTTCAGATCGTCGGCCCGCTCCTTGGGCAAGGGGAGCAGTCAGCACCGACGAGGGAGCGTGATGTCACGTAGGAAGAGGCAGGCGGATACGTTCGGGAAACGCCTCTGCGCTAGATTGGAGACGAGAGGCAATTCCTTGTCAGGTGGTCAAGCGAGGAGTTCAAGAACATCTGGTAATTGACCTACCAAGCGGGCAGATTTTGCCCTGAAACGTGGAACATTGTCCTCAATCTTGAGCAGTTCTCCAGTGGGAGCCAATCAACCCGCTCCACAAGCCAACGTGTGCGCGCCGTTTTGGGAAATGGGGACACCTTCTTTTTGGAGGAGTGGAGCGCTCCACATCTGCGCTCGCTTGGGTGGTGTTTGTGGTGGGTTGGTCGTGGGACAGCACATCAACGGAAGCAGGTTCCGCTGCTGTGGGGTTTCCTGGCGAAACACAACAGGCCACTGGTAGCGTTATACCTGGTATGGCTCAGGCCGTCTGGCGCTTGAGCAGTCTGACGAAAGGATTTGTAACCATGCGACAGGATGTTCCGCATGAGGCGAAGGTGCAAGAACCGGTGCAGGAAGTCTGGTGGAACCCGGCAGAATGGCCGGCGCCGGTGGCCTTTCTCGTCGGCATGCCGGTGGGCTTTCTCTTTCGGCCCTTGCAGCCGCCTGGGACGCTGGCGGGGCCGGTCCCGCTTTATTTCTCCTTGTGGGGGGCCTGGTGGGTGCCGGTGGTCGTGCTGGGGAGCCTGATGTGGCTGAAAATTGCTGCCGTCCTCTTCTGGCAGAAGAAACGGCCCGCATTCTGGCGTGTGGCTGGCGCGCATCTGGCCTGGCTGATTGGGCTCTTCGCTCTGTTTTGTGGCATTGCCCCGCTGGACACCTTGCAGCACCTGGGTTTGGGTGGGCCGCCAGCCAATTCCGCCTATGCTCTGCTTAATCCTCTCGCGGTTGGCCTGGTCGCTGCCTTTATCTTTGATGTCTCAAGGCCCATACGCCGCGCGGGTCGAGGCATCTGGCTGGCCCTGCTGGCCTGGCTGGGTACGGCGTTCTGCTTCCTGGTGCTGCTCACGTTCTATGGGGTGGTGGTGCCACAACAGCAACACCTCGGGCGTTGTGCCTGGTTTTGTAGCTCTAATCCCGTGACGCTGGACTTCAATACCTGGTTTCTCTGGGTTCCCATCGGCCTGATCCTGGTGGCGCTGGGCGGCTTCTTCGGGGTCGTGCTCTGTTTCGTGACGCTCGGGCAGCGGAACGGATGAGGTGGAGTTTGAAGCAACAGAATGCTCGCGCGTGGGCCGATGATGATCGTTGACACATGGGTTTGGAAAACCGGATACCTCCAAAAAGGAGGTGTCCCCATTTCCCAAAACGGCGCGCACACGTTGGCTTGTGGAGCGGTTTGATTGGCTCCCACTGGAGAACTGCTCAAGATTGAGGACAATGTTCCACGTTTCAGGGCAAAATCTGCCCGCTTGGTAGGTCAATTACCAACATCTTATAGCTCAATCTTTGAGCACGCCGCTGTAGACCACACATGGAGCAGATTGTTGAAAAGAGACTGAACAGTGAAAGGGGCATATGGAGCAGATGAAGATCAATGAGAGAGAAGACCCACGCGTGCTGCGCACGCGGCACCTTTTGCTGCAAGCCTTTTTTGACCTCTACTCAGAAAAGGGCTTTCACGCGATGACGGTGCAGGATATTACTGACCGGGCGAAGGTCAATCGAGGCACCTTTTACTCTCATTTTGAGGACAAGTATGCAATCCTGGAAGACTGGCTGCGTGAGCAATTTCAGCAGTGCGTCGCGAGTCCAGTACTCAGCTCAGGTCCCTGGAGCCTGAGCACCTTCCGCTTGCTCATTCAGCGCGTCGTTGAATGGTTCACGCAGTTACACCAGTCGACCAGATCAGATGAGCGGGAGCTTCTCCCCCTGGTAGTGACCACCCTGCAAGAAGCCCTCTTTGAACTGCTCTGGCAAGGATTCAAATCAGTTGCCGGTTCTGGAATGGACCAGCAAATCGACCTGGAAACCGTTGCCATGGTCACGAGCTGGGCCATTTTTGGGACCGGCTTCCAATGTTTCCACCAATGGGACGAGCAGAAGGTGGTTTCGCCCCCAGAAGAGTTGGCGAGCCAGGTGACACGGGTGCTGATGAGTGGCTTAGCCCAGGCACTGCCTGCTTTCCCGCTCAAGTGAGTGCATCTCTCTCCTGAGCTTGCAGTCGACTGCGTGATTTCTCGACTGGTTCTCTAGCTACTCTTCAGAATCCTCCTGCTCTTCCCTTTCATCTTTGTCTTCCTTGGGCTGGAAAGCCTCATTAAACTTATGTATTACATCCTCTTGCATCGGTAGCATGACGTGGCTATAGATATCCATCGTCATACTGATCTGATTGTGCCCCAGCAACTCTTGAACGATCTTCGGATGGACTTTCATCACGAATAGCATCGTTGCGGCACTGTGTCTCAGATCATGAAAGCGCATGTGAGGTAAACCGGCTCTTTTCAAGAGCGTTTTGAAACGCTCAAGTACCTTTGATGGGTTAAGCGGTGTGCCAACTGAGCGCTATACCAGTCAGGTCATCGAAAGAAAGTCTACCAGACAGGCTCTGCCCATTTGCCAATTCAAACAGTAAACGGGTCATCTCGCTCATTCCTGGTGGAAGCCGTTTCATACAGCGGAGCAAAACGGGATGATTTGGTGTGAAACTATCTCGTCGCTTGCCTCTGCTGGTTTTACACCGTCATGCAGGCAGGTTTTAACCAATGCTTGTCCAGTTTGATGCAATCATACCTTGATCGCATAGTCCATACCGATGCCCGCGAAGAAACTGGTTTTCAAGCGTATGGAACAAAGGACAAATGATCGGTCAAAATTTGCGCCATGGTCACAGATATGCGTCGCTTTTCTCCGACAGGCTGCTAGCCCTGATGAAAGACAAAGTTTGTTCTACTTGACAGTTTAAAGACAGTTTAGCCGATCAATGAGTATCATTTTGCATAGAGAGATTTAGAGAAGAATGTCGCTTCGTTCCGCTTTACAGGCTCATAGAACAAGGTAGGGAGCCAACCCAAAAAACCTCGTAAGGAGTTCGACTCTCCCCCATCTTCACCACACAACAAGGCTAGAAATAGAGCCGTCGTATCCTGGACCTACCTCATCAAGGTATTCATGAGCAAGGTTCACATGGATGAGGTGGAGGGATACGATTGCAATTTCCTGATCCTCAGGCTGAGTTGCCTTGACTTTTCGTTTGTGCTTGGGTATAGTGCGTACGCACGAAGAATTTATCAAAAAGGAGAGAACTATGCCTGATCATTGCTAACATATGCCGGTACATGTGACTGAAGAGCAATACCGTTGCCATAATGCAACAGGTATGTTGTTTTGTCCAGCGCACCATGGGAACGTGTTAGCAACGTCACGATCAGGTTGGATTCTCTCAAGATACTCGTTTTCCTCCCTTTTCCACCTTGTTGTCTTTCGTTATCTCACCTCGTGGCACTACGGCGCGTGCTTTTCTCTTCATGTTTCTGGCAGCTCACTCCCCGAGATCAATTGATGGAGAAAAAGAGATTTTGTTTCATAGGAGAAGATGAGGATACAACGACGTGTGCAGAAGAAACTCCAGTTGTATCGTGTGTTGCTGCTTTTCCTCACGTTCGTTGGATGTTTTCACACGCCGCAAGGTCTCTCCAAGAAAGGATGTTCGTATGGAAGCCCAAAGAACACAGATCAGTCCACGCATTACCTCGTTGCAAGACGCACTGATCTCTGGAGATTCAGCCGCACTTGAGGTATTCTGGCGAGAAATCAGTGAACAGGGAGCACCTCTGATAGAAACCATCGAAGGAGATGTGACGCATCATCTCGTGACGTTTCTCTGGCGCGCAAGGGCAGAGACACATGCCGTGACCGTCTGGGGCGGGCCAGCAGGATTAGACCACCCGGAGCACAATCAGATGACACGCTTGTTAGATACTGATCTCTGGTTCAAGACGTACCGTGTCGAAACGAATCTACGTGGGGCCTACTCCTTCACCGTGGATGATGCTTTGAGCAGAGCAGGCGATGAGGTGACCAGCACCAGTCACCATTTCATCACCGATCCACTCAACCCGAAGGTGACGGATGAAAAGGAAGATCTCATCCTGTCTCTTCTTGAGTTGCCTGACGCTCCTCCACAGCCCTGGATTCTCCCTCAGCTTGATGCAAAGAAAGGCCAGGTCGAACTTCATCATCTGCGTAGCCAGATTCTGGGCAATGAACGCCGTGTTTGGGTCTACACTCCGGCTTCCTACACCAAGAACGGTGCCCCCTACGGTCTCTTGCTCTTGTTTGATGGTGCTGGTTGCATCAACCATATTCCTGTTCCAACGATTCTGGACAATCTGGTGCATGCAGACAAGATTCCACCATTGGTCGCCGTCCTGCTTGATAATGTGGATCAAGAAACGCGTAATCGAGAGTTGTTCTTGTACCAACCCTTTGTGGATTTCTTGACGCAGGAACTCATGCCCTGGGTGCATGAGCATTACCATGTAACGAATGATCCCGCGCAAACCATTGTTGGAGGAGGCAGCGGAGGCGGATTAGCTGCCGCTTTTGTCGGATTGCGTGCCTCTGAAACCTTTGGAAACGTGCTCTCACAGTCTGGCTCTTTCTGGTGGGGCAGCAACAAAGACCCTGAAGAGGCCGAAGAGAGTCATCTTCCCCAAGAGTGGGTCATCCAGCAGTTTATCGCCAGCCCTCGCTTACCCTTGCGTTTCTCTTTTGAGGTCGGCTTGAAGGAGGATTGGGGATGGATGCACATGGCGACTGCCAATCGGCATTTGCGCGACATATTGGTCCTGAAAGGGTATGAGGTGGACTATGCTGAGTTTAATGGCTATCACCACTGGGTGTGTTGGCGTGGCTCATTTGCGGACCGGTTGACGCCATTAGTGGGGAAGGGGTCAGAGGGATAGCGCCATGGTCTGTCGCTGCACATCAAATGTGAGAAAGGTGAGCGGAGCATGCTCATTTTTGATATGCACCAATGCCTCTTAAGTGAAAGCCTAAACGGGGGTATCGATTCAACGCTCCCCTTTTCTGCATGAGACGGGAACCACGGTCTCATACAGAGGTAGGTCCAGGATACACGTAGAAATCTCTCACCATGAGAGGATTTTTACACGTATCTGGACCTACCTCTTACCTACCAGCCACTTCCCAGACCGTTTCGCGCTTGACCCATCGTGGCTCGGTAGTGAGCGTGCGCGTTTTGCGTTTGTCATGAGATTTGAACCGTAGGGCACCATCATGTGGTTCGAGGGTGCGTATGCAAGAAACAGTTTTCTGTCATATCCGAACAGAACATGAAATAAACCCGCCTGTAAAGCGGATGCACTCGTGTAGAAATTTGTAAAGTTTCTGGCTCAAGGTTTTGTACTCAGATAGCCTTTTCATCCATAGGAAGAGAAACAAATTGGTCTGACACAACAAAAATAAATACATGGACGACAAAAATAATAAGAGAGCGTTTCCTAACTTGACATGGTAGGGTAAGCTGAGCTAAAAATGAGGTTGCTTCCTCGTAGAGGAAGACCAGTATGAATACAAGCAACCCTTGGCTTCGCTGCCTCAGTTGGTTTTCGATTATCTACTGCGATCTCTCGATGTCTCTTGTGGGCGGAAAATAACCAGGAGTGATACTGATAAATGTTGCTGGAATAGGATCAGCCAGCCAGATATCCTGATTCCCGACATAAAACTTGATCCCCTGCGCGTGCGCCTTCAGCGCGTTGATCTGCAGGATAACCGGCTGAATGGTGCGACGCAATGCAACCCCGTGAGCTGTCTGCTCATCGGTGGAGAGATGGACATACTGCCGTTTCATCGACCGGAGCCCTTCCCTGAGAATGGCAGCGGCAGCCTGGGCCGTTGTGCCATGATATAAGAGAGCGGGAGGAGGAACTGGCTGTTTCTCAACCTTTTCAGTCGTAGAATGGCCGTAAAATGCACGAATTCTCCCAGCATGCAGTTCAAAACGTTGTTTCTTAGACTCAGCCATGAGTGCACTGATATCCGCTTGGCTCACATGACGCCAGTTGCGACGCTTCTTCCGTAGCGCGGCTAGCAAATCTTCGATCTCCACCCAGCCTTCAGCGTCCAGTGTCAGGCCGTACTCTTCTGGCTTATGACGAAGGGCATGTGAGATCGTTTTACTGAGCCGTACTAAATACTCATCAGGCATTGACAATCGCTCTTTCTCTTGCCTACTTCTACTATCTCCACTTTACCTCTTTTACCTCTTTTTGGCAAGCCTGAAAGAACCTTGAGTACTAGGGTATTTCCCGCAACCCTCTTCAGTGAGAGGTGAGTTATGAAATGCCTCATAATAAGACAAAATACTGATAGCTTGTCATTAGATTAGGATTAATCTTAACTTCACACTCAAATTTGAGAGCAAAACAGGGAGCAAAACGGTTAGACGCAGGTAGAAATCACTAGACACCATTGGACAAATCCCAAACACAAAGGCGCTTGAGAAGCTACGAGAGCACATCTCAAGCCCTTCAAAAATAGCTCTGTCAGTAGTTCAAATCCTCTCACCTTCACAAGAGAGGATGTGAACTCACTACAGCAACCTGGACAAAAAGCAGAGGAAATAGACCAACACCCACAAACACAAAGCGGCTTCTCGAGCGCAACGAAGGACGACAGAGGACACCCACAAACAAGCTGGTCCGTGTCCGGCTATCGGCACTTGGATAGCTAGCTTGCCAGGAGTTGTTGCATTAGTCGCCTGTTGCCTTCCCTTTCCCACGGAATGCGCAACGGGATAGTGCGCGGCATCAGCGGCGGAAAGTGAGCGTACCGAAAGGTATCAGGGTTGTTGGAAGACCCTGTGCATACCCGACTGATCCCTGCCATTAGGCTTGAATTCCCAAAGGAAGGGGGAGTGTAGCATGTCGGGGCCAAAAAAGGCCACGTAAGAGGAAGTCATCGCTCCTCTGAGTGGTCAGTGCAAAGCGTGTATGGTTAAACCTACACTGGCTGAATTCCAGTCCCTCTGGCCTATTTGCGGACGCCAGCCAAAGATGGCTGAAACGCTAGACCAGAAGATAGGGGTG
>DATAYF010000648.1:0-5859 GCA_036272735.1 Ktedonobacteraceae bacterium | reverse complement strand
GGGTCGGAGGCGGTCATGCCGTTGATGAAGACTCCCCCTGCCTCGATACGTCGTGCTAGGCTACGAGCATGCTCAATGTTTTTTGTCCATAAATTGCTACTCAGCCCAAATCGTGAATTGTTGGCAAGTCGGACTGCATGCTCCTCATCTTTTGCGCGAACCACAGCTGCTACTGGACCAAATGTTTCCTCGTTGAACACAGGCATTTCAGGCGTGACACCAGCCAAAATCGTTGGTGTGTAAAAGAACCCTTTTCCCGCTACCATCTTCCCGCCGAGAATTACCCGTGCACCCATCTTGACGGAATCTTGCACCAGTTTGTCCAGTTCCTCACGTAGATCTGCGCGCGGCAGAGGACCAATCTGTGTTGTTCGATCAAAAGGATCGCCTATGTTGAGATGTGCCGCCGCTGTAGCGAACTTTTGCTCAAAGGCATCAGCAACTTCTTCGACTATGATAAAACGTTTAGCTGCTATGCAACTCTGACCTGTGTTCTGAAAGCGAGCGCGTACCGCCATCTGTGCGGCGGCATCGAGGTCAGCATCTGCTAAGACGATAAAGGCGTCTGAGCCGCCGAGTTCAAGCACCGCTTTCTTCAAGGCATGCCCACTAGCGGTACCTACAGCAACTCCAGTGGAATCGCTTCCTGTAAGCGTAATGGCGGCTACTCGTGGGTCAGCGATAAGTTTCTCTACGTGAGTACCTGGAACTAAGATAGTCTTAAAGATATCTTGAGGCAAACCACTCTCTTTAAAAATGCGCTCTATTTCTAGTGCAGCAAGAGAAACATTGGATGCGTGTTTCAATACAATAGTGTTGCCTGCCATTAAAGCAGCGGCGGCAAAGCGAAAGATCTGCCAGTAGGGATAGTTCCAGGGCATGACGGCGAGGATGATACCAAGTGGAAGAAATGATACGTAACTCTGGGTTGCATTCGTTTCTACAAGCTCATCAGCGAGAAAACGTTGCGCGTTGTCAGCGTAGAAATCGCACGCCCACGCACATTTCTCGATCTCAGCCTCAGCCTCTACGATAGGCTTGCCCATTTCGAACGTGCTAAAGTGGGCCAATCTTTCTTTGTGTTCTCGCATAAAGTGTGCAACTGTATGTAGGGATTCGCTACGTTCAGCAAAGGTAGTTTCCCGCCAGTTCAAAAAGGCTGTATGAGCCTGATCGAGTGCCTGGTCGACCTGAGCCTCGCTATATGGTTCAAATGTCTGAATGATTTCTTCTGTGGCTGGGTTGATCGATTGAATACTCATAAGTGTAGATTTCTCCTCATCTGAATAAGTCTCGGCCAAGATCTTTGAGCACTACCATTGCTGCATTCCGGCCAGGCCCTCCTGTAACCGAGCCACCCGGATGGGTAGTTGCTCCCGTCTGGTAAAGGCCCGGGATCGGCATTCGGTGCTGAGCATAACCTGGAACGGGGCGTAGCGTTCCTGACTGGGAAGGTCCGCTATCTCCACCATGACAGCTGCCGTGCCAGTTGTGCAGGTTATAGCGCTCCAAGTCCAGGGGGCTACGAATCTCTGTCGCGAGGATTTTGTCGGAAGTCAGATTGGGAGCATACTTGCGTAATTCCGCAAGGTTATTGGCGGCCACTTCCTCCTTGATCTGATCCCACTTCTCGACCCCCTCACGGAGCGAGTAAGGTTGAACGCCTATCACTTTGACCATGTGTTTTCCTTCAGGAGCTCTTGTGGAATCTGCTACTGTTGGAGTCAATATAAGCAGTACCGGTTGAACAGTGGTCAAGATCCCATGATTGAAGTCGTTTTCTACGCGCAACTGGCGCTCATCTGTTTGAGCTATACCTGCTCCAACTACTGACAGCGTTCCTCTGGCAATTGAGAACTTTGGTGGTTCCGTTGCGGCATAATGAGCCACGAACATCGTGCGACCAGCCTTGTAGGTTTCCACTCCATACAGGAAAGCATCGCCCCAGGCCTCTGGGGGAGCCATGAGAACCAGTTGCTTGATATGGATAGTGGAGACGACTGCGTGACGTGCGCGGAACTGTTCACCACGCTCGGTTTCGACGCCCACGCAACGTTCGCCCTCTATGAGTAACCTATTTACTGTCTGGTTAGTCAAAATGGTTCCTCCGTGTGCCTCTATAATGCGTTGCAGTGCCTGGGGAAGGCTTCCAGAGCCACCCTTGGGAATTGCCCATCCGTTACGCTGACGGCCTGCCACGAATGAGTAGGCGAGTGTACCTGTACCTGGACGCTCAGCTGGTTGCATTGTTCCCTCGGCAAACCATACCATCCAGGACTTTACATGCCAGTCTTCAAATGCGGCATCGATGATATCCCAGGCGGAGAGGGCCTGACGACGCAACCAGAGTGCGCTCTCGGTATGCGATGCTAATTCCTGATGAATCGACGGATCCCAACCTGCAGGAGTGTAGCGTATTTTGTTGAAAATTGGTGCTATGCTACGCCAATCGGAGATCATTCTCCGATATGTTTCGGCATCTTTTCGGGAGAACTTGGCAATTTCTTCGCAGGTACGATCAATATCTATCCACTGAGTGATATATGTCCCATCGGGAAAGGCCACGTGGGAGACCGGATCGGCTTTAATGTATTCTAATCCATACTCGGCTAGTGGCAGTTCCTGGCTGCTCCAAATCGGACTCTGCATAAATATTGCGTGCGTGGTCGAGCAAGTATCATGCAGGAAGCCAGGGAGCGTTAGTTCCTCGGTCATCGTATTGCCACCAATTGCATGTCGAGCTTCCAGCACCAGACAGGAGTATCCTGCCATGCCCAGGTAGGCAGCTGTAATCAGACTGTTATGGCCAGCACCAGCTATTACAATATCGAACTGTTCTGTCATCTTTGCCTCCGTCAATGAGATATTGAAATTAACCCAATCCTGTACAATCTTCCTGTTCAGGACGTGGAAGCCGCTCCATACAAGTACTGGCCTGGTTTAGAGTTTGAGTGTTCTCCCGAACTCTTTGAATATCATTGTATGCATATACATGAAATTCACTCCGCTCCTATTTTATGAGGGAAAGACTGATGATGGCGAAACATTAAATTGCGTTGGTGTACCAGACTGCGCTGCTTGCAGTAGCGTCCAGATTTTCTCCGGTCTGAGCGGCATGTCTATCGCTGTGATGCCAAATAGAGAGAGGCCATCCAGGACAGCATTGACGATTGCGGGTGGACCACCAATACAGCCAGATTCGCCAGCCCCTTTTGTACCCAGGGGATTGTATGGAGAAGGTGTCTCGATAAAATCGGTGACAAACTGCGGTACCATACTAGCGTTTGGCATGGCGTAATCCATCAAGCTACCACTGAGTAGTTGACCATTCTGATCATAAACCACTTCTTCATATAAGGCCTGGCCGATGCCTTGCGCAAGCCCACCGTGAACTTGAGCTTCGACCAGAAAGTGATTAAGCACACGTCCACAATCGTCCACCGCTACGTAATTCAAGATATGTATTTCACCGGTTTCAGGGTCTATCTCGACTACAGCCATATGCGTGCCAGAAGAGTATGTTGCACCAGGTGGACTAAAGTCGCGCCAGGCTGCCAGCCCTTCAATGGGCGTGCCATTTGCGGGATTGGGGACTTCCCGTTCGATGAGGGCGGGTTGTTCTTCAACCATGCGAGCGAGCTCGCCCAGCGAAACTGTCTGGGTAGGAGTTCCACGTACCATTACTTGCCCATCCTCTACCAGAAGATCAGTTGGCGCTACCTCCCAAACCTCAGAGGCGAGATGCAATGCCTTTTCTTTCACCGCTTCTGTGGCTAATAACACGGCTGAACCGGCCACTTGCGTAATACGGCTGCCATAGGTACCGATGCTATAGCCAGGTAAGTCACTATTATTCATATGAACTTCTACTTTATTTGCGGGCAGATGCAAGGCTGAAGCCACAATTTGAGCGAAGGCAGTGAAGTGACCCTGACCAGTGTGGGCGACGCCACACTGAACCAGGATCGTACCATTCTGACGGATGCGTACCGTAGCCGCTTCGCGCGGAGCATTGTTCCCGGGCGCGGCGCTATCTCCTGATAACTCGATAAAAGATGCCAGTCCAATTCCCAGTAATCTAGGGTTCGCGGCTTCGTGATACTGATGCTGTTTAGCACGCCAATCTGTGTAGTTTCCTAATTCGAGTGCCCGCTCCATAGCGGCTTGATAATTGCCGCTATCGTACACGATGCCAGTGACTGTTGTATGCGGGAATGCTTGTGGCGAAATAAAATTGCGACGACGTACTTCCGCCGGGTCGATGCTCAGCTCATAGGCAATAGCGTCCATTGTGCGTTCCAGGATGTAAGCGGCTTCGGGTCGTCCCGCGCCTCGATACGGGGCGGTCGTGGCTTTGTTTGTGAAAACGCCGATCATCAGACTTTCTACAGCTTGTAGCTGGTATGGCCCACATAGCATTGATGGTGTGCGAGCGGGCACCATTGCTGTTGCAAAGGTAAGAAATGCCCCCAAATCTGCTATCGAGTGGACTCGCATGCCAAGTAGCTTTCCGTCGTTCTTGAAGGCCGCCTCAATGTAATTAATCTGGCCACGCCCCTGCGACTGGGCCTGCAAATTTTCGCTGCGCTGCTCGATCCACTTTACGGGTCGCTCAAACTTTACCGCCAATAACGCGGCGATAATCTCTTCACCCAGGAAGTTGGATTTTGCTCCGAAGGCTCCCCCAACATCAGCATTGTATACATGAATGTGATGACGGTCGAGATTTAGAAAGGTTGCAAGGGTATCTCTTGCCCGGAAGACCGACTGTGATGACACCCAGGCTGAAAGTTTGCCGCTGGAAGCGTCGAAATCGAACAGACAAGCACGCGCTTCAAGCGAACCAGGTGCCAGCCGTTGGTTGACGAGGCGCAAGCTGATGGTGTGATCAGCTTGCGCAAAAGCAGTCTTTATATCACCATCACAGGTTTGTTGTCTGAAAGCGACATTGGAATCGAGCTCATCATAAAGACGAGGTGCGTCTGCTTCAAGAGCTGCCTCAGGGTCAGTTACTATGGGCAGCACTTTATAGTCGACTTCAACCAGATTCCTTGCATCCTCGGCGATGGCAGGGCTTTCGGCCAGGACGACTGCGACTGGATCTCCCACGTAGCGCGAGCGGTTTACAGCTAATGGGCGGCGTTCTGGCCTTCTAAGCCCTGGAACCGGCATGCTATTAAGCGTGGGCATACCACTCACCAACTCTTTGCCCACAAATGCTGCTATTACACCTGGGAGCGATTGCGCTGCATCCAGTTGAATACTGGTAATCTCTGCGTGAGCATAGATGCTGCGAACGACAGCCATGTGCAGTATGGGTGGTCGCCCAGGAAGTGGCCTCAGGTCATCGACATAGAGGGAGTGCCCGGTGATGGATGTATAATCTTCTCTGCGTCGTTCTAACCCGTCCTTGTGAATAGGCTTATTCATGGTGTTGCTGCTTCTTTGCTTCAATACTACCGGAATTTTAGTTGGAAATATGCCTGCTAATTGATCATACCATTGAAGCACTACAATGTCAATGATTGTCCTGCTTAAGCTAGAGGAAGGCTAAAATCTTTAAATGCCAGGCGGGTAAGAGTTTTTTAAAGATGCTTTATAGTTGTATATTGCGCAGCTTCCTCAATACTTTTTCACGAATTTATGCAATAGATAACTGTATGCTTGACTTATGAAAAAGTGTTTGGTATGATGATCATATCAATTCAATTAGCTATATATGTGCCAGTGATTGCTGAGAATAGAGAAAGTGATAGTAGGAAAAAATAGATGAGGACTCCGGTTCAGCTAGCAAAAGTTTTTGAGCGTGTTGCTGAGCAGATTGAAAAAGGTATCCTGGAAGGTGAACTGCACTATGGT
>DATAYF010000647.1:0-9955 GCA_036272735.1 Ktedonobacteraceae bacterium | reverse complement strand
TCACGCCCATCTGGTTGGCTTTTACCGACTCATTCCAAATATTTCTCATGTAAGACTGGTTGGCGATGTATTGACCTGAACGTGTAAAGTATTGCTTGGCGCTCTGCCCCAACATCTGGGTAAACATAGCATTAATACTATCGATCATGTTTGATTTTCCATTGGTCGCCTGCTTCAACTTCACACCGGCTTGCAGGTAGTC
Source organism: Ktedonobacteraceae bacterium (assembly GCA_036272735.1). Taxonomy (GTDB): domain Bacteria; phylum Chloroflexota; class Ktedonobacteria; order Ktedonobacterales; family Ktedonobacteraceae; genus DATAYF01. The sequence goes on along the minus strand of DATAYF010000647.1, from coordinate 9,753 downwards.
ATTCCAGGTTTTGATTTGGGCCGAAACCTGAGCAGGATCGGTTGGTAGCCCTGCTTTGGCAAAGAGATCCGCGCGATAGAAGAGTGCTGTGGGTCCCGTGTCCATGGGGAAGCCAATCATTTTGCCGTCGGGCGCGATGCCCAACTGCCATTTCCAGGGCAGGTATTCGGACTGTACGCTATTAGCCCCCAGGGTTCTCAGGTCCACAAACTGGTCTTCGTCGGGGAAGTAGGTCGCAATGTTCGAATTAATGCCCATGATGTCAGGTACACCTTGATGACCAGCCATAGTGGTGCGAATTTTCGTGTCGTAATCGGTGGACACCTTCACGGGATTGAGCACGATGTTGGGGAATTGCTTGCTGACCTGGGCGATCAGCCCATCGTCGATGGAACGATTCCAGTACCACAAGGTCAGATGGATTTTACCGTCGGCATTCGTGGCACACGCTGCTAAACCGATCATACAGGAGAAAAGCGCCAGGGCACACAATAGGGCTTGCAGGGGAACTTTCAGCCTTCGAGTGGCTCGTTTCGAGGTGCGCATTTCGTTGAACCTCACTTTCATGAACACAATCTGTTCACATATTGGCATCGTTGCTAAGTCCTTATTCCGAAACCCAACGCCGCTGGCGCGGCTAGCGCTATCCGCTCAGGGTTTCGGATAAGTAGTAGGTAGATTGTTACACGGTTCAATTATTGATACGGGGTAGTAAAAGGATATCAACGGCGATATCACTTGTCGAATGAATAAAAAAACTCCTTTCTCCGCTCTGAAGATCAGCAGCGTTAATAGGGACATGGGCCGGTCGAGGCGCGAACTTTCAAGCTTGCAGGTTGCAAAGGGGGAGCGGTGATCGTCTCGCCCTCTAAAACCTTCAGTAATACATCAATGGCCCGCGCCATCAGGCTCACTTTGTCGATGGCGACAGAGGTTAACGGAGGTGTGGTGTATTGTCCCAGGCTAATGTCGTCCAAACCAACAACAGAAAGATCACCCGGTACACGCAAGCCTAGCTCCCAGGCCGCAGAGAGCACGCCGATCGCTGTCAGGTCGTTGGTGGCAAAAATTGCTGTTGGGCGCCGCTCTCTCGTAAGTAAATGGCACGCTATGGCCTTGCTTTCCGCGAGCAAGCCATGACCAGGAACGATTGAAGAAGCATCGACCGCGGAATCGAAGCGCTGGACGGTATGCACAAAGCCTTGCACGCGCAAAGAATGCGACGGTAGTCCAGATTCATCGGTATGCGTTACAATACCAAAGTGCCGATGCCCCAGATTGAGCAGGTGTTCAGCAGCAAGTCGTCCTCCCTGTGCAAAATCATAGGACACGACCAGCGACAATTCCTCTGTACTGCCTTCGTCTAAACAATACACGGCGGGAACCGATGTTTCGAGTAGCGTTTCGTGTACGCTCGCAGTGATGCCACTACACATAACCAGTAAACCATCAACGCGCCGCATGATCAGGTCCTTCAGCAAGCGCTTACCTATCGAATCATTGTCCGAGAGCATCGTGGGTAAAACCCGCAAGTTGGCAGCATATGCCAGGCGCTCTACTACCGCCGTGATCTCAGCATAAAATGGATTCTCGATAACCGGCAAAACCAGGCCAATCACGCCCGTACGTCCCTTGATAAGGCTACGTGCGATCAGGTTTGGCTGGTAATCAAGCTGCTGCACAAATTTCATGACACGCGCTTTCGTCGCCGCACCTACCGATCCCTTGCCCGAAAGGACGTTAGAAACGGTGGTAGCAGTCACGCCAGCAGCCTTGGCAATGTCGTAAATAGTCGCCATAGCATTTCCTTACCAATCAGCAGGGTAACGCTCATAGTGGAAATAATCGATAAACCAGGGTGGTTTATCGATTAACCTACCAATATACAAGAGATACCATAGAGATCGGCAAAAGTCAATGCTTAGGGCAAACTACTACCAACACACGATGGTTTCGCCGGTCAGGTGATCGGCCTGAGTGCTGGCGAGAAATAGGGCAATGTTTGCCATATCATCGGGTTGCGCGATGCGTTGCAGGCGCGAAAGGCCCTCTTCATTGGGAAGCGAGCGTGTGGCCAGAAAACGACCGGTGTAGGTAGCTGTGGGAGCGATACAGTTGACGTTGACATCGTAGGGCCGTAGTTCTTCGGCCAGGCAGCGCGTGTAGTGGGAGATAGCGGCCTTGGCGGCGGCGTAAATGATGCCAACCTGTGCAGGAACGTGGCCCGCAGCCGAACCGACGTTGACAATTTTGCCTGCACCCTGCTGGCGCATCTGGGTGCCAACGTATTTGCAGCTATACATCGTCGTCAATACATTGCGCTCGACGACCGCACGAATATCGTCGGGGTGAATATCCAGTGCGTCGTTGGGATCGGGACGCGGCGTACGCGCACCAATATCACCACCAGCGTTGTTGATCAGGACGTCGATGCGTCCAAAACGCTCGATGGCGCGCTGCACGAGTGTTTCAACCTGCGCGGCGTCGGTCAGATCGGCCGCGAGAAATAATGAACGTCGCCCGAGGGCCATGATTTCTTCGGTGACAGCTGTACCCGAAGTCGCTTCTTTGAACGCGGCGGCCGCCTGTTCGTTGATATCGTGGATAATCACATCAGCGCCAGCTTGCGCCAGGCGCAACGCGTAGTGTCGTCCCAGGCCACGACTAGAGCCGGTCACCAGGGCTACTTTGCCTGTAAAATCAACAGTTGGCATCATGCAATTCCTCACTTTTTCTTTTTACTGTACACGATCACATCGTGCGGTGGCAAGGTGATATAGTGTAATTGCAGGTTACTATGCATCTTTTTTACCGACAGGAAACGGAGTTTTCTATGCAGCCCAAACCGGATTACCTCGGCCCTGAATATGGCACCGCCTTTCAAGATTCCAGCGTCGCTAAGGCGTATCAGTATCGTCCACCTTTTGCTTCAGCCACCTTTGACGTACTTACCGACCTGGTTGTTGATACGCCACGGCATGTGCTCGATGCTGGTTGTGGCACCGGCGCGCTGGCTCGCTACCTGGTCGAGCGCGTTGATCGTGTCGATGCCGTGGATATTTCTCAAGAGATGATCGGGCAGGGAAAAAGCTTACCACAGGGCCAGAACCCGCGCCTCAACTGGATCGTGGGACATATCGAGGACGCGCCGCTCCAACCGCCGTACGCGCTGATTACCGCCGGTCGCAGTTTACATTGGATGGATTGGTACGTGGTGCTGCCACGTTTCGCGCGGATGTTGACGCCCAACGGCTACCTTGCTATCGTGTATGTCAAGCAGCTACCGACGCCCTGGAACCAGGAGTTGACGGCCATCCGCCGACGTTATACCACAACGCCGGATCGGCAATCACACCATCAGATTGCCACGGATGTAGCGGAGCGCGGTTTGTTCAAGAGTGCAGGCACGGCACGCACAGCACCGGTGACGCTCAGTCAAACGCTGGATGACTATATCGAGTCGTTCCACAGTCAATCCTCGTTCTCACGTGGTCGTATGACCCCCGAAAACGCGGCCGCGTTCGATCAGGAGCTGCGTGCATTGGTTGCGCCGTTATGTACAGATACAGTCGAGCAGCAAGTTGTGACGGAGATTGTGTGGGGCAAGCCGTTGCAACCAAACTTTTGACGTAACAATAGAGGGGCAGATAGTTGCCCCCTCCATTGTATGCTAGCGCTAGCGCAACCCCTGCTTTGCAATTTTCTCTTTAAGCTTCAATATACCCTCGATCAACGCTTCGGGGCGTGGTGGGCAGCCGGGAACATACACATCAACGGGCACAACTGTATCCACACCCTGAATGGTATAGTAGCTATCATAAAACTCGCCACCAGAGTTGGCGCACTGCCCCATGCTAATCACCCACTTGGGTTCCGGCATCTGTTCATACAAGCGCTTCAGACGTGGAGCCATCTTGACGGATAACGTTCCAGCCACGATCATGAGGTCTGCCTGACGCGGGCTGGCGCGAAAAACCTCAGAGCCAAAGCGCGAGAGATCGTGCTGCGGGGCCGAAGCTGCCGCGATCATCTCCATGCCGCAACAGGCGAGCGCGTACATAAACGGCCAGACCGAGTGTGAGCGCGCCCAGTTCTGCGCCCACTGCACCATATCCGCCAGTGACGTGAGTACAACGGGATCTTCCTGCTGCCCTGGTACATACTCCCCTGGCTCCTGGGCCATAGTTACGGGAATAGCCTTCCGTTTATGTCCGTTCCACGAAGCTTGTTTTTCTGCATTCATATCATTCATGCTCCCAATTTTATTGTTCTGCTCCTATGGTAAAATAGAGGATGCACAATCTCGCTGTGCATTTTGTTTATGGGGAACAGGCAATTGTGGATATGCTCGAACTTGCTGCCTTTGGGGAGATACTCAAAGCCTTGCGCAAGCAGAAAAAGGTCAGCCAACAGGTGCTAGCTGATAGGCTGGGGGTTCACCGCAACACCATTGGCATGTGGGAACGGGGTGACTACTTACCCGATAGCCGGGGCATGGTGCTGGAACTGGCCCGCCAGCTTCATCTCGACGAGCAAGAAACAAAAAAACTGCTCGAAGCCAGCTTAACCGCACTGCCAACACGCTGGCACGTTCCCTACCAGCGCAATCCTTTTTTTACAGGGCGCACCCAGACGTTACAGCAGCTACACGCTCTCCTGCACGAACAAGCAGCAGAACATGTACACAGCTACGCGCTACAGGGACTTGGTGGCCTGGGCAAAACGCAAACCGCCGTTGAGTACGCCTATCGCCACTACCAGGACTATTCCGCGCTGTTCTGGGTGACGGCAGACAGCTCCGATAGCTTGCTCGCCAGTTACACCGCCATTGCTGAACGCTTGCAACTGAACAAGCATCCCGAACAGCTTATCGCCACTGTTATGCGCTGGTTCGATACACATAGTGGCTGGTTGCTGATCTACGATAATGTTGAAGATATTGGTCTGGTGAAACGCTTTCTCCCGGCGGCTCGTCGTGGCGCGTTGTTGATGACGACGCGTCTACAAGCACTGGGTGGTCTTGCGCAAGGGATCGAGCTAGCACCGTTATCCGACGTTGAAGGGCTGCAGTTGCTTTTGCGACGCAGCAACTACCATGATACGTTGTCACACGTTATGCATAGTGAATACCATACCGCGCAGAGTATCACCGACCTGCTGGATGGTCTCCCGCTAGCACTCGATCAGGCTGGCGCGTATATTGAAGAGACACGGTGTAGCTTATCTGATTTCTTACGCCTGCTAGAGCAGCAACCGCTCACGCTGTTGCAGGAACGTGCGGACTTCGCCGATCACCCACAATCGGTCGTCAAAACCTTCTCGCTGACCTTTGCACAACTGCAACGCACCAACCCATTGGCCGCCGATCTATTGACGATGTGCGCCTTCCTTGCCCCTACTGCTATCTCCGAACAATTACTATTGCAATATATTAACGCTGACACATCGCCTGCTACCAATCCGTTACGCTTCAACGCAACTCTCAAGTCTCTGTTGACCTACTCGCTTGTCCAGCGTGATCCACGCACAGAAACGCTCAACCTGCACCGGCTCGTATCCACATTGTTGAAAGAAAGCATGTCCGCAGAGGCGCGTCACAACTGGTTGTTAGATACGGCGGTACATCTGGAGCAGAGCTTCCCACTCGATTTTACACTCGGAGATTACTGGCGATGTTGTGCACAATTGCTGCCGCACACGCTCTATTGCCTGGAACAAGCGCAACAATGGGGCGGCGCATTGCTACCCATCGCCCGTTTAGCCACAAAATCGGCCTGGTATCTTTATGTTCGCGCTCGTGCCGATGAAGCCGAACAACTCTGGCTCTACGCTCTTTGGCTATACGAAAATTTGAACGAAGCAAGCGCGGATGATAGAGTCTACGCCCTGAGTGGATTGGCTATGCTCTACGTCACACAGGGCAGATATAGGCAAGCGAAAGAACGTTTTCAACAAGTTGCGGCGCTCCGGCAACAGATGGATAGTGCGGCGGATCATGCTTGCTTGTCGTACAGTCTGCATGGTGAAGCCCTGCTATATCAAGAATTGGGTCAATACGCGAAGGCAGAAGCACTTTTCCATGAGGCTATAGCACTCCGTCAAAAGCTGCATGGCGATAATCACCCCTGGATTGGCATTCTACTCCACGATATGGCGCAGCTTTATAGTATTCAGGGTTGTTATCAAGAGGCCGAGCGATGTTTGCAAGATGCGATTGCCATCTGGGAACAGGTTGGCAATGACGAGCATGCTTATCTGGCTATTTGCTTGAGCGGCCTGGCGAATATCTATTATAAACAGGGACGCTTTCAGAAGGCCGCGCCTCTCACTCAGCGCGTGCAGGCCATGCAGCAATATAGTCGCGTTTTGAGTCGTCCATACACAGCGTATTAACCAACGCGCAACGACGCTACTTTGCATATCGCACGAGGAGTTTGCAGCCATGACAACTAACCACCATTCACAACAGCTCACGACGGCGCTCGCGGCGCTTGAGTTGCCGCCCAATGTTCAAATACGTTGCTGGGAAGAAGACGATTTTGCTGCTATCCAGCACCTTTCAAAAATAGAGGATTGGCCCACGCCCATTAGGCGAGCAGCAGAAGCGCTCATTGCCTGGCAGCACTCCTGGCCCGCCCTGGTCATCACCGACCATACAGAGGTCGTCGGCTTTGTACGCGGGCTTACCGATGGTGAGGTTACTACCTACATCGCGGAACTGCTCGTTGCGGCTCAACATCGCAGCAAGGGCTATGGCCGCCTGCTACTCGAAGCTTGCCACCTCTTGTATCCACATACACGCCTCGATCTCGCTGCGACTGAAGGCGCGATTCCGTTCTACAAAAGGCATGGTTTTCGTGATGTTGGCCCAGGATTGCGCAAGAGTTATCGGTAAAGATCTCGCTCGTCCAAGCTCCTGTTCAAAGGGACAGGATAGCACTGGCATGAGGGACAGACAGTTCCCGGCCGAAAGATGCTATTATTCACAATAGAGCAGCAGACATGTGTTTGTTGCTCTACAAAACATGAGCGTGAAAGCGTTTCCTAGTAAGAATTACGAGGTATCACATGAGCAAATTTACCGAAACAGAGTTGGAATACTTACGGTCGCAATGGATTGGCAGGCTGGCAACCGTGAATCAGCATGGCGAGCCGCAGAATAATCCGGTAAGCTTCCGTTATAACGCGGAGATGGACACAATTGATATTGGCGGGCCATGGAATGACAAGACGCAAAAGTTCCGCAATATTGTCCGCAATGGACTCGCCTCATTTGTGGTCGATGATATGACACCAGAGGGCGGACGTGGCATAGAAATCCGTGCACGTGCAGAAGCTTTTCCTGAGGGAGGTCAGGCCATTTCGTCAAACTTTAGACCAGAGGTGATTCGTCTGACGCCCAGGCGTATTCTCACCTGGGATAAGGCTGGTAGGCTCTTCCCCCATTCAGCACGCAACGTCGAATAAAACATTATTTGTGATGGAGCCTTAATCAAGAAGATTTGCCTTAGCTTGACGAAGTACAATCGTGGGTCATATCATGATGCTATGTCGTTTACTTCCAAATGTGAAGTTTCTAAGAAAACACAAGTAAACACTCGACAAGAGGTATAACAAAACAAACCAGGAAAGAGACATATATTCATCATGGCAACATCCACAAACCAGGCCATACACGTGCATAACTATGGCGGACCAGAACAACTCAAGCTTGAACAGGTGCAGCGTCCAGCGCCACAGGCAGGCGAAGTGTTGGTGCATGTGCACGCGGCGGGGGTAAATCCAGTCGAATGGAAAATTCGCCAGGGGCTGATAAAAGATTTTATGCCGGTGCTGCAATTTCCCTATATACCAGGTGTTGACATAGCAGGAATAGTGGAAGAGGTTGGTCCTGGCGTAACCGCGTTTCAGAAGGGACAGGCAGTTTTCGGGCAGAGCAGGCGCGGGGCATACGCCGAGTATACGGCGGCTTCCGTGCAAACCCTGGCACTCAAACCTGAGACGTTGAGTTTCGACGAGGCGGCCGCGATTCCGGTAGGAGCCACAACCGCGTGGCAGGCGGTCTTTGATAACGGCGGTCTGCAAGCGGGCCAACAGGTTCTGATCCAGGGGGCTGCTGGCGGCGTGGGCCTATTTGCGGTACAATTTGCAAAGTGGAAGGGCGCACACGTGATTGGCACCACATCCAGCACCAACGTGGACTTCGTACGTTCCCTGGGCGCGGAAACGGTGATTGATTATACATCCACGGTGGTTGAGCAGGCAGTGCATGATGTGGATCTCGTGGTGGACACGGTTGGCGGAAAGACGCTTGAACAAGATTTGCTCGTTGTGAAGCGTGGGGGCACAGTAGTATCGATAGCAGGCCAGCCATCGCAGGAGAAGGCGCAAGAGCGTGGGGTACACACTGCTATGTTTTCAGCCCAGGTCTCCAGCGAACTCTTGCAGACTTTCGCGCAACTGATAGACGAGGGACGGATCAAGGTGGCCGTGGCAAGAACGTTTCCGTTGAGCGAGGTGCAACGGGCGCACGAACTTAGCCAGAGCGGCCATGGACACGGGCGCATTGTGCTGCACATCGCTGACTAAGCGCTTGCCTGGCCCGTAAAGTCGTAAGTTGCTTATGCACCGCCAGTGCGCCAACCACAAAAGTGCACTGGCGATAAGAAAAAAGGATGACACATCATGAGTAACCAAGCCGCGTTACCCGCTGCTACTCATATCGGTACCGCAGCGCTTACGATTGCGAACCTGGACCGCTCGGTGCAATTTTACACGCGGGTACTGGGCTTCCACGAGTTGAGGCGCAACGAGCAGACGGCGGTACTCGGCACCCAGGGCGGCAATCCCTTGCTAGCGCTTGTCCAGCAGAGCGGGGCCACACCACAACCGGCTTACACAACCGGACTCTACCACATTGCCACGCTGCTGCCGAGTCGCAACGACCTTGCCCGTGTGCTTGCACATATGGCGCAGGAACACTATCCCCTGAGCGGTTTCGCCGATCACCTGGTCAGTGAAGCGCTCTATCTCGATGATCCCGACGGCAACGGATTGGAACTCTACCGCGACCGTCCGCGCGCAGAGTGGCACTGGCAGGATGACGGGCAGGTGCGGATGGCAAGCGACCCGCTCGATGTCCAGCAGCTTTTGAACGAAGGACTACAATCGCTGACGGAGCAGGATTGGCAGGGCTTTCCAGAAGGCACCATGGTTGGTCATATGCACCTGCGCGTTGGCAATATTCAGCAGGCGGAGCAATTCTATCATGGCCTGCTTGGCTTCGATATCATCGCTCACATGCCGCAGGCGCTTTTCGTCTCGGCCGGTGGCTACCATCATCACATTGGCCTGAATACCTGGCAGAGCAAGGACGCACCGCGCCCATCAGTTGATAGCGTGGGGCTGCGCTTCTTCACCGTGGCGCTTCCCAACCAGGAAGAGGTGCAAAAAGTATGCGCGCGGTTGCAAACGGCAGGAGTAGCGGTTACAGAGCAGAAACAGGGCTTTCTGACGCGTGACCCTTGGGGAAACGTACTGTTTGTCACGAACGGGCCACTTGTCTCCGACAAGCTTATCCAATGAGGATAGGGATAGAACAGTTGACCAAACCACTGAACTAGGCTCTACTTATCTCAACGTTGATGCATCAGTGAATGCATCCTATCACGTCTTTTGCGTGCTAAGCCCCTCTCGTCTATCGGGAGAGGCGCGACGCTGCTGTTTCCGTCGCATGGCTGTACAAGCCAACTC